>NZ_JAUSUN010000006.1:0-210547 GCF_030814065.1 Mesobacillus stamsii | reverse complement strand
TTTTCGGGGTAGGAGATTCCTTTTTCCATGAAGACCAGCCGCAGATGTAATTTTACACCGGCTTTTGTTTTACGGAATTTCGCCCACCTGTGATTTGTCAGATTAAGAGGTAAGTCAATGTCCCTTCGAATCTATGATTTTCAAGGGAATCACCATTTTTAGGGAGTCTTTTCGTGAATCTTCCCGACTAAATCAGGACAAAAGGATATGGAATAGGTCGGGATTCATTCTATTTAATCGTCGGGACATCTGAGAAGCAATGATGGAATCAAGGTCAATCTCTTTCTGGAGCATCTAAAAGGGAATCACTAAATGCATGCGGCTTTCGAATTCCGTCAGTTGAGAAATAAGTAATAATTTTAGAAATGATTCTGTGTTAAATTTTTCATGAAATAGTCTAATTTCATGGTCTTCATATGTTCTTAAAAAATTTTGAGATTTATTGGAGAAAACCATTGTTCTAATGAAGTGTTTCGTGTAATTTGTCCATTTTATTGTCCTTTTTAGTGGATTTGAACGGGTTACCACCTGACTTATCCATTATAAGGACTTTTTCTTTGCACATAAGAAGAAGGAAGATTTTGAGTCATTTTAATATTGAAATTAAGTTAATGCAAAGCTAATTATCTCTGTTATGTTAATGCAAATTCCTAGTAACCGTCCGTGCACCTGCTATTCATTTTCAAAAAGAAAGGTGTATAATCACATTATAAATTTGTATATTTATAAGGTTGATGGAACATAAGGGGACATTTTGGATGAATTATCTATCGGAACACTTAATGAAATGAAACAAGCTGTGGAGGAATATGTTCTGCATTTGGAGCGAAAGGGAAGGTGGAATTCATTTTAGGAACCCCTTCGTTAGTGAACGATGTAAACCAAAGCAGCTTTGTCGAAGAAGTGATCAAATCGTCGTTTGGCGATAAACAATTCGAGCTCCGTTCAGCCAGAGATGGGAGCGAAGGATTTCTCGTATTATCTGCTCCATACACCAGTTGCATTCGTATTCGTCGGCATTGGCGGAGAAAAAGTACCTATCAACATCCTAAACGATCTAGATGAAGCCGTCTTGCCAATTGCAATTAAGTTGTTCATTGAAATAATGAAAGCTTATGATGAAAAGTAGTGGGATGTCCAAATTCTTTTTGTAAAGTAAAATTATGCATATATCTGAATAATAAACAGAGAGTTTAATTAGACACTAGATACATTATTTAGTAAAATTAAGTTAAATTGGGTGACTTTAGATTTTAAAGAAGATTTATCAAATGGTGTATCATCTAATCTATAAATTGGATAAAAAGAACAAGTTTTATTTTAGGCGATACCAGACAAGTGTGAAAAGGTAGATAGGAGTAGGCATCTATGACAGAAAATTTGAATAAAAAATTATATAAAGCAATAGTAGAAAATCAAACGGCTCTTACCGATCACTGGTTAACGTTGAGGAAGAAGAGGGCTAACTCCATCTATTCTGCTGATGCCGATAAAAAATATGAGAAGATTTTGAGGGAGCAGAATGAATTAACAACTAAAACGATTGCAAGCTCGTTATTAGATAATAAGGAAGAATACCATCAGAACTTGGGGCAATGGGCAAACACGGTGGCGCAAAGCCGGGCTGATTTGGGTACGCCTATTCATGAAGTGCTAGAAGCTGTCCATCAATTCCGATTCGTTATCATGAAGTATTTAGATAGGTATATCGCGGAGCAAGGAGATTCCATTAGCATACAACATTTACAGAAATGGAATCATTCCATTCATTCTGCTATTGATTTTATGATCCAGGAGTTTTCTAAGACTTATTATCGAATCACAAGAGAACGTATGAACGTTCAACATGAATTGATCGCTGAATTAGGTGCGCCTATTATCCCATTAGGTGATACAATTGCAATTCTTCCTCTTATAGGGGACATTGATACGGATCGTGCAAAAAGGATAATGGATACCGTGCCAGCAAAATGTGTTGAGAAACAAATAGATAAGCTATGCATTGATCTGTCCGGCGTTCCAGTTGTCGATACCATGGTTGCACAGCAAATCTATTCGATCATTCAGGTACTTTCCCTTCTTGGCATCAAAACCTCCCTTTCAGGGATTAAGCCCGAAGTTGCAATGACATCTGTTCATCTTGGCATTGATTTTAAGGGGACCAATACCTTTAATACTTTGCAGCAAGCTTTAGAAAAAATGGAACGGTAGATTGGCTAAAGAGTTTCCGGGTTGCCCCCGGAAGCTCTTTATTTTAAGGTCGGTAAAGTTTTATTATAAGCATTCTAGGGTTAAATTCCTTCCTGATACTGTTGTCTCTGCCAAAAACTCTAGCCAAAAAAGCCCCCTTTGTTTTTTGGTAGGAAGATGGGGTGGTGGTGATTACGGCCAAGGGTTTTTACCACCTCTGCCATCTTTTGTACCACTCATTGACAAATAATTTACCATCTGTTGACTCCCCGTTTACCATAAAAACTTTACGTAACCGTTAAAGGCGTGGCAATCGCTTCTATCGGCCGTTCCAAAGACATCCTTGACACTGAGCCTCCGGCAGATATGATGTGGCAGCCATTGCCGGCATCCCCCTTAGGGCGTTCCCTACGGTCACTCGGGGGCTGCCAGCCGGACAGCCTATCATATCTGCCTACTCAGTATCAAGGACCGCTACGCTTGCCTTTTCCACTGGGATTAGACGGTCCTGGTAAATGGCCTGGCGAACGGTGGTAAATTCCTTGGCATTCCTTGGTACAAAGGATGGCATTAGTGGTACATTTCAGTGGCCGTAATCAGGTGGGCGAAGCAAAGGCTAAATCTGTCTAGAAACTTTCATAAATGGTAGGTATAGACTCTGTTCATTAGAGGAACAGATAAGGAAATGGATGTTTTATCTATCATGAATCCAAATAAATTTCTCGTAACCTAGTTGTTCTAAGGTAGACTTGCCGTTTTGAAGCAGGATTTCAAAGGGAGAAAATTGCTTAAAATAATCAAAAACATTTCTGGCTGGCAAGAACCATAGAGCAGGATTATAGAGTGAAAAGAAGGGTGAGCTGTCAATTTTAGGATTTTATTAATCTAAATACTATTGGTTTCAGGAGTTAATTATATGCTAGGAAAGACATATCCTTTACTAAGGTGTGAAGACGATGAAAAAGTCAAATCTGAATTATGAATATATAAACAGGTTGCAAACGGAATGGAAGGAATTAGAAACACAGTATTGGCTAGAATACAATTTATTTTCCATTCAATGGTGGTTCCTTTTATTAGTACTTATTCTTCCGTGGGTTTTATGGTCGAAATACGTTGAACGCAAAAGAATAAAGGAAATACTTTTATTTGGAGCTTTATTGAGTATGTTAGTGGGACTCTTAGATGAATTAGGTATTAGTCTGAATCTTTGGGCCTATCCATATCAACTAACAAATTTAATACCTGGATTAGTTGCAATTGATTATGGAATCATTATTGTTGCACATATGTTCATTTATCAATATTTTAGAGAGTGGAAATCTTTTATTATCACCAATATGATCCTAGCAGCTATTTTTGCTTTTATTGCTGAGCCAATTACCGTTCGGATAGCATTTATAAATTAGAAAATTGGCAATATATCTATTCGTTTCCATTCTATATACTTAAAACAGCTCTAATAAAATGGATAGTCGATGTCCACTTAGAGAAACCTTCCATTATTCATAAATAATGATTATAAAAAAGGAATCAAAGATTCGAAAGCGTATTTATAATATTAAGCGCAGTATTATGAAAGGTGACAGGGTATATTCAAACTGCACCAGGTTTTTTGAACCTTTCAAAGTTCTTGATGCCGCTTCAGAGTTATTCGAGAATATTTTCGGTGAAAAAGGGCGCCATGTCCGGACAGCTATTGGTGCTGTAGAGCTGCCAGGCAATACCCTGATTGAAATTGATTTTATTTTTGCAGTTAGATAGGAGGGAAAGACATGATTTCTTTAAAAGATGTTCAGGATGCCAGAGAACGAATTGGTAAAATAGCGCATGTAACACCGGTTCTACGATCAACGCAACTTACTGATATATGCGGAAATCAGATGTTTTTAAAATCGGAGCATTTACAAAAAACAGGTTCGTTTAAAATAAGAGGAGCAAGCAATAAAGTCATACACTCCATTGAAAAGGGTGCAAAGTTTGTAACAACAGCATCATCCGGTAATCATGGCCAAGCGGTTTCCTATATTGCCAATAAGTACGGGGTGCCAGCAACCATTGTTGTTCCGGAGAATGTTAGTAAGTGTAAGGTCAACGCAATCCAAGCTTACAACGGAAAGGTAGAAGTATGCGGTACTACCTCTTCAGAGCGATTACCTAGAGCGCAGGAAATCGCAGAACAAGAAAAAGGCGTTTATATTCCTCCCTATGACGACCCATTTGTTATGGCAGGGCAAGGAACGTTGGGACTGGAAATCCTAGAACAGCTGGAAAATGTGGACGTAATCATTGTTCCCATTGGCGGTGGGGGACTTATATCCGGAATCCTGACTGCTGTAAAAGAAACGAATCCAAAAATAAAAGTGATCGGTGTAGAGCCTGAGCTTGCCAATGATACATTTCTATCCTTACAAAATAAAAAAATTACTGCAATTCCTGCCACTAAAACGATTGCCGATGGATTAAGAACCAGCCAGCCAGGTGACCTGACCTTCCCTGTACTTATGAGGTACCTAGACGACATTGTTCTCGTGAGCGAAGATGAAATTCGCCAAGCCTTCCGTTTCATTATGGAACGTACGAAGCAGCTAATCGAACCGTCAAGTGCAACAACGATAGCAGCAGCGATGTTCAATAAATTGAACATCCAAGGAAAAAATATCGTAAGTGTTATATCGGGCGGAAATGTGGACATTCACGAAGTTCAGCAACTTATTGTGAATACTGTGGAATGATTTTTTACAACTAAACTCTGAAACTTCCACTTCACCGGCAGAAGAAAAAATCGCTTTTCCCGGTGGAGTCTCCAGTTTTTGCACTTGTTGGCAGTCGGCTGTACTTTTCCCAATGAGATCAAAGAACGACGTCACCGGTCGGCCATCCAAGGGACAGGTCTTGCTATACCCGCCAGCTACAGGACGTGGCGTTAGCAGCGCTTGCGGTTTTTCTTATTATTTTCGTAAAATCTTCTCCATCTTTTTTCCCTTTGCCAGCTCATCGATCAACTTGTCCAAATAGCGAATTTCCCTCATTGTTGGTTCTTCGATGTTTTCAACTCGAACACCGCAGACTACGCCTTTGATCAAGTCCCTCGAAGGATTCATTTGGGGAGCTTCTGCAAAGAAGGTCTCAAAGTTTGTCTGTTTTTCCAGTATTGCTTCTAACTCTTCCTGGCTGTATCCTGTCAGCCAGGTGATTATTTCATCAACTTCTATTTTCGTACGCCCTTTTCTTTCTGCCTTATTTACATAATTCGGATAGACACTTGCAAAACTCATTGTATAGATTTTATGTTTGCTCAAGATACAAACTCCTTAGAATCGTTTTCTTCATTATAATCCTAGAAAATGGCATGTTCAAATTTGTTTTTAGGAAAGAACTCAAAGGAAATTGACCTGTTAGGAAAGAATATAAAAGAATATGTATTTGGGGGTGTGGTTGATGGCTAAGACAGTGCTTTCCAACAAGGGAAGGAAAACAGCTAGAACCTTTTTCAAAGAAAGTTCTCTCTTACGTATGCTACGCTTTGCCTTCTTATTGTTTCTTTCCTTCTTATTGGTGTATATCTACTATCTGCATCTTACCGGCAATCTTCAAAAAACCATTCAGCATATTTGGTCGAATCATCAGCAAGTCATCATTGCCACATCAATTTTCATTACTTATACAGTGATTATTTTTCAGTTGGGTGTTTGGAGAGGGAGAAGCAGGTAGCAAAAAAATAATATGGAATAATGGATGTAAGGTTTTGCTTTTTTTTCGGAGTATCTACGAGGGGTGGGGTATGAGAGGAAGCCGATAAATTCTTGGTGAGTCAATCCCTCCTGTAGAAAACTATCTTATGTACTATCTTTCTACATGCCTAATTTACCACTTTAGTCAAAACCACTAGGATTATAGTTTTAAAATTTTAAAAATTCGGTTAAATATTTGCTATACTCTTTATTTTCCTCTACCATTATATTGAAATGAAATGGAACAGGAGGGAATCAATATGAAAAACATCTTACGTACAGGGTTTATTGCACTGCTTAGTATTCTGTTGTTGGCTGGGACGATGCCTGTAGCTGGGCTAGCTAAAACGCCGCAATTCAGCTACGACCAGTACAGTCAGGTTGGTGTTGGTGAAGATGGAATGGTTGCTACCGCACACCCGCTAGCATCAGAGATTGGTGCTGAGGTTCTTCAGAAGGGTGGGAACGCAATTGATGCTTCTGTTGCCATCCAGTTTGCGTTGAATGTAGTAGAACCGATGATGTCCGGAATCGGCGGCGGTGGTTTCATGATGGTTTATGACGGAAAAACAAAGGAAACCACAATCGTGAACAGCCGTGAGCGTGCTCCTGATGGCGCGACGCCAGACATGTTCCTGGATGAAAACGGAAAGCCGATTCCTTTTTCAGAACGTTCAACCGGCGGTACGGCAGTAGGTGTGCCTGGAACGTTAAAAGGTCTTGAGACAGCACTTGAAATGTGGGGAACACGACCACTTCAGCAGCTGATCGGGCCATCTATTAAGCTAGCGGACAAGGGATTCCCAATTGATTCAGTCCTGGCAGAATCGATTGCCGATAATCAGGACAAGTTATCAAGATCAGCAGCAAGTGAGGTTTTCTTACCAGATGGGAATCCGCTTCAAGAGGGAGATATCCTTGTTCAGGACGACCTGGCTAAAACCTTCAAACTGATCCGTTCACATGGTGCTGATGCACTTTATGAAGGAAAAATGGCAGAAGCAGTTGCCGATGTTGTCCAGGATTTCGGTGGATCAATGACTCCTGAGGATTTGGCAAAGTATGAGGTAACCGTTGATGAGCCGGTTTGGGGAGACTATCAGGGCTACGAGATTGCCAGCATGCCTCCACCGAGCTCAGGCGGCGTCTTCCTGCTGCAAATGCTAAAAATACTGGACGGTTTCAACCTGTCCCAATATGATGTCAATTCGGCAGAAAAATATCATCTTTTGGCTGAAGCCATGCATCTTGCCTATGCTGACCGTGCCGCATACGCTGGAGATCCTGAGTTTGTTAATGTCCCTGTGAATGGTTTGCTCCACCCTGATTACATCAAGGAGCGCCAGGAGCTGATCGGCATGGAATCTGTCAATCAGACTCCAACAGCTGGTGACCCTTGGAAATATGAAAATTCAGAGGCGAACTTTACACCAATAAGCCAGCCAAATGACAGGAAGTATGGAGAAACAACCCACTTTACTGTTGCTGACAAATGGGGAAATGTTGTTTCCTATACGACAACAATTGAACAGGTTTTCGGAACGGGCATCATGGTGCCTGGTTACGGGTTCATGCTGAACAATGAATTGACTGATTTTGATGCAGTACCTGGCGGCGCGAATGAAGTTCAGCCGAACAAACGCCCGTTGAGCAGCATGACTCCGACCATTGTATTTGAAAATGGAGAACCAGTCCTCACAGTTGGTTCTCCTGGGGGCCCGACCATCATTACCTCCGTGTTGCAAACCATTCTCCATGCCATCGAGTACGATATGGAGCTTAAGCAAGCAGTCGAGCAACCTAGAATATACACCAATAATCTGAATTCCTATCTTTATGAAGACGGCATCAGTTCTCACACTCTAAACGAACTGAATACGATGGGACATAAATTTGGTGCTAGCCCAACGACCATCGGAAATGTCCAAAGCATCCAAATCGACCGTGAAAACGGTACTTTTAAGGGAGTCGCCGACTCAAGCAGAAATGGTGCAGCTATTGGAGTAGATCTAAAAGGCAACAGAAAATAGATAGGAAGAAAGGGAGTGGAATAATTCCGCTCCTTTCTTTTTTGATTCCTTCTTTTTGCTTCAAACCTTTTCAGTTATTAAAGCCACAAGCGTTCTACTAATGTTCTTATTTTATAGAATCAACAGAAATATTGTCATAAGGTAGATACAAATAGGAAGGAAATCGAAAACTAGACAATTTTGTCATTGTTGTATACAGAAGCTACAGTACGACAAAAACACCTCTATTTCTTATAGTGGAATCTATACGAAATAGAGGTGTTTATTCATAGTTAATAATATTTGGTTCTTTGTGATTCATTCTTCCTGAATCAAATACTATTTTTCCATCTGTACTTGTAGTGTTGTTCTCCGAACTAGCATAAAATAGGAGAGGAGAGCAAGCAAGCTTGCTGATAGAATCACAACAGCCATCGGAATCGCTGAATATTCACCTGCCAACCCAACCAATGGTGATGTAAGTGAACCAAGAACAAATGGCATCAAGCCTAATAGTGCTGAGGCGCTTCCGGCAATATGGCCCTGAGTCTCAATTGCTAATGCAAAGGAGGAGGTTGAGATAATCCCGATGGAAGACACTAAAAAGAAAATTGGGATTGCCACTGCTAGAAGTGGTGCTTTTAGCAGAAGTGCTACTAATAAAAAAGTGCCTGCGGTAGTAGAAAGAAATAAACCGAATTTCAAGAACGTTTTTTCAGGAATAATATCTGTTAAACGGCCAACCAACTGAGTTCCGATAATTAAAGCCAGACCATTTACTCCAAAAAGCAAACTAAATACTTGAGGAGATACGCCATAAATATTCTGGTACACAAAAGGAATGCCTGAAACGTATGCAAAAATCCCAGCAATAATAAACCCTTGTGTAAGTGCATAGCCAAGGAATACTCGGTCTTTGAATAAGGATCCAAAATTACTTACTATTTGAGTTAGGTTACTTGGAACACGCTTTTCCACCGGTAATGATTCTTCTAGTTTGAGGGAAACCGTAAGAACCAATACAAGACCGACAAGTGCTAAAACAAAGAATACTCCATTCCAATTCGTAACTGCAAGAACTCCACCGCCGACAATCGGTGCCACAATAGGGCCAAGGTTGCCAACTAACATTAATAAAGCAAAAAACTTGGTCAATTCCCTTCCATTATAAATATCCCGGACAATCGCCCTGGAAATAACGAGACCTCCCGCTGCTGCAAATCCTTGTAGGAATCGAGCTGCAATGAAAAGATAAATAGATGGGGCGAGGGCACAGGCAATAGAAGCAATCAAATAGAAGGTAAGGAAAAAAAGCAAGGGCTTTCGACGACCTTGTACGTCACTCATGGGACCGATAATCAATTGTCCCAAACCTAGTCCTAAAAGACATGTTGTTAAACTAATTTGAACTAAAGATGCGGTAGTTCCATAGTCATTAACAATTGTTGGAAATGATGGTAGATACATATCAATCGTGAAGGGTCCAAGGAGCCCAAGAGATCCTAAAAGTAATGCAAGTTGTAAACGCTTAGTTCCGACCGGTTTATTCAAGTTGTTCTCACCTTTCTGCACATCAATAGAACAAGGAAACTGTTCCTAAGTATCATACCTAAAATCCCCGCTTTACTCCAACAAAGTGCTTCGGGATCCTAAATTTGTAGTTCAGAACTCTAAACGAATAGTCTCCCAAATTCCAGCGAGGAGCATGTGTATTTGATGAATTCCACACGGATCCTTTATTACCGCAATTGTGATAATAGAAGCTTTTGTTCCTTTTATCACTGAGCCAATGGTTTGGCATTTATAAATTTTGGTCCCGCAGACAAAACATAGATAATTTCTCTAATGAAGCAAAAAACTTGACTATTCATTCTTTCCCAACTCTCATTAGGTCTTTCCTCCCATTTCCAATTATGTTAATAACTTAATATTTAATTAATACTAGATTAATAGATGAAAAATATGATGGAGAAGGAAAGAGAGGCCTTACATAGCGGTTAAATCATCTTTCACGAGGAGGAGAACGATGAAGAAAAAATGGGGAAAGGGATTCAAAGCCACTGTAGTTTATGCACTTATGGCTAGCACGTTGATTTCTCCAGCATCAACGTTTGCACTTGGAAATTTCGATTTGAACTCGCAGGTTATTCAGACGCCGATCAATCAGTACAACGCCAACCTGGCCTCTGGAGTCACGGAAAAGCATTATAGCTTTGAAAACAAGGAAGGACAAAAGCTTGAGAGTTTTGTTGTTGAGGTGGACAAGCAGGATCCAACTATTGCAATTGAGGCAGGGACACCTAATAATGGCACGGCTTTCGGTTTACAGCCGGTCAGAAAGCAGGCGGAAGCGGCAACCGGGGAAAATCATACTGTGGTCGCTGCAGTGAATGCTGACTTTTACAATATGGCAACTGGAGAACCATTAGGCTATGTCTATAAGGATGGACAACCCGTTAAGGACAAGTCACTGTCATCACAGGAATTCTTTGCGATTAAAAAATCAGGCGAGGCTGTAATTGGAACTCCAGGCGAATTTGAAGGAATGAAGGACCAAATCAAAGAGGCTTTAGGCGGGAATGCAATCCTAGTAAAAAACGGACAAGTATATCAGACTCCGCAAACGGGTGCGGATAAAGAGCCGCGTACAGCCGTCGGAATCAAACAGGATGGAGATGTGTTTTTTGTAGTTGTAGACGGAAGGCAGGAACCTTATTCAGCGGGGATTTCCATGCCGGACCTGGCTCAAATGATGATTGACCTTGGAGCGGTGAGTGCACTGAACCTGGATGGCGGCGGGTCATCAACTTTCACAACCCGTGAGTTGGGGGGAGATCGGCTTGAAGTTGACAATAAACCATCAGATCGGGCAGAAAGAAGCGTCGCCAACTCGTGGCTGATTGTTTCCAATACTCCTTCTGATCATGTTTTTGAAACAGCTTATGTCCAGCCATATGACCAGTCGTTCACGCCTGGATCAACCATAGCCTTCTCCGCAAAAGGCAGGGACCAGTCAATGGCTTCAGCTCCGCTACCTGAAGAAGGACTAACATGGGAGCTGTCCGATCCCTCATTCGGTACGATCCTTGAGAATGGAACGTTTGTTTCTAATGGAAAATCAGGTCAGTTTCATATTGTTTTAAAGCATGATGGAAAAGAAGTGGGCACAAGTATTATCGAAATTGCCCAGCCTGATGAAATGTCTTTTTCAGCTGCTGAACTGACGGCAGCTAGAAACAGCGAAGTGAATTTGGGGCTCATCACTAAATTTCAAAAACGCGAAATTGACTGGAACTTAAATGATATTGAATTTGAAATACCAGAAGGAATGGGAACCATTGATGAAGCGGGCGTACTGCATACGGGAGAGCAAAATGTAATCGGGATGATCAAAGCCCATCTCAAGGGTACGAATCTTTCTGCTGAAATGAAGGTTTCAGTTGGGAAGCTTCCTGAAGTGGTGTTCGATTTCGAAAAAGACCTTGGAAGCTGGAGGACGGCCACCGCAAACCGCGGTGAAAAAGGGGCTGTGAGCCTTTCTAAGTATCCTTCCCCAGTAAGGTTCGGCAATCAGTCATTGAAGCTGGATTTTGATTTCACCAATTCACCGATTGGGACGACACTTGGAGTTTATGCTGGTCCCGGTGCGAATACAACGATTAGTGATAATCCTACAGGAATCGGAATGTGGGTTTATGGGACGCCTGAAGCTCAAGGCTACTGGCTTCGCATGCTTATCGTTGACGGAAATAACAAAAGCCAGGCCCTCAATTTTACTGGTGAGAAGCCAGGCATCGACTGGACGGGCTGGAAATATGTTGAGGCTGAAATCCCTGATTCTTTTACTGGTCCATTCAAACTTTCAGGCACACAGACAATCCGGTTGATGTCTACAAAATCAGGGATTACGGGCCCGATGACGAAAGGTTCTATCTATGTTGATAACATCCGTGCCGTTTACGGTGAAAAAATGGATGATCTGTATCCACCGGAGATTCAGTCCATTAACGTGGAAGGCAAGAATTTTACGACCAGTGCAGTGAACCTGAAAGCAGAAGTCAATGAGTATGAAGATGATCCATTTAAAACGGGAATTGACTGGGAAAAAATCAATGTTTTTGTAGACGGCAAAAATTATGCCGGCGCCGAAGGCCATTTCTCCTTTGATATGGACGGAAGCATATCTTTAAGCGGACTGAACTGGGCAGACGGAACGCATAAAGTAACGCTGATGGTACCTGACCAGTTTGGCAACCAGGCAATCAATACGGTCTATTTTATCGTTAATACTGGTTCAGCAAAAATCGATTTGATGAAGAAGCAAGAAAAAGCGCTTCTCGGAGATGTGTTTGAGCTTGCGGTCAAGGTGACAAATCCGAATGAGATAACCGGGTCTGCTATTAAGCTTCAAGTAGACAAGCATTTTCCGGTAGAGGACGTACAATTTATTGAAGCATTCAAGACGAGTACATTCAGTTATGAAGAAGAGACAGGATTACTGACGATGAACATCATCAAGAGCGGTGAAGCAGCTGCCGATGCAGAAGCAGCATCCATTAAAATCAGGGTTCCTGCTTCAGTGAAGGAAGGCAGCAAATTAGCTTATGAAATTTTGGAAGCTGACTTTAACTACCAGACTCCAAAGGGGGAAAGCTTTGTTTCTACCTACTCAATGGAACCTGTAAGCGTAAATGTGGAAGGGGCCTATACCATTGAAGGAGAACCAATCCTAATTGGAAAGCCATTCAGAGTGACTGTGAAAAATGAGCAAAACCAAGTTGAAAAAGACATCGAAATATATGCTCTAGTCAATGGTGCAAAGGAGCCTGAACTGTTAGGAAAGACAGACCACGAAGGAAAGCTCGTAGTTGAATCGCTGACAAGCGAGGTAAAGAAAGTAGCCCTTTATGCCGTCAAGGATGACAAGTATTCGTTCAAGTGGAATACTCAAACCTACCCTGCACTTGCAGCAATCGACGAAATGAAGAACATTCTATCCACTCCAACAGGCGATCCCTATAAAGAAAAGGGGTTCACCTGGATGTCCAGCCCATTGACAGAAGGGAAAAGTTTGATCCAATTTGTCAGAAAACAAGACTATGACAGAAAGGGTGTAACGGCTCTTGAAACGGTTAATGGATCATCCAGCACTCAGGTTTTCTCAGGCGAGCAGGATATCAAGAAAAACGGAATAGTCAGAGTGAATGAAGTAAAACTGGAAAAGCTGCAGCAGGATACTGCCTACATCTACCGAGTTGGTGATGGGAAGAATTGGTCAGATTTTGATGATTTCACGACATTGAAAAAAAAGCAAAGCTTCGAGTTTGCTGTCCTAGGAGATACTCAGTCTCCTTCCGACCTGACTGATTTTAATAAAATCCTTGGAGATCTGCATGAAAAAGACTTATCATTCATGATTCATGTTGGAGACCTGATCGATGAATCAAGCAAGTTCGGGCAGTGGGATAGCGCATTGAACTCACTGAACCAATACGATAAAATCCGTACAACCGATTTTGTCGGGACCTTAGGCAACCATGAATACATGGGTGATGCAGATGGAAGTCTTGCCAAAGAGATTTTCAACTCACCAGAAAACGGACCTGAAATCGATCGAGGCGGCACCTACTCAGTTGATTACAATAACATCCACATCAGCGTGTTAGGGTACACGAGCGAAAGAGAAGTGCTGGAACAGCAGCTTGAGTGGCTGAAACAGGATGTGAAAAATTCAGACAAGCCATGGAAAATCCTTGTGACTCACAAGCCACCATACTTTACGAATCCTTTTGGCGGAAATGACATCATGAAGGAACAATTACCTCCAGTCGTTGATGAGCTGGGAATCGACATCGTCTTCTCTGGCCACGACCATTCATACGGCAGGACGAAAAAACTAAAGGCCGACAAGGAGGATTCAAATGGTACGGTTTATGTAGTAGCCGGAACAACCGGCAAGAAACACTACGACGCTGTTGCTGATGAGAAATTTGAGTATGTAAACATGGAGAACATAGCTGTATCCATGCAGGCAAAGGTTGATAAAGACAAAATCATCTTTACGACAGTTACATCAGACGGAGAAGTCATTGATGAATTTACGGTTGTGAATGAAGATTATTTTCTAGAAGAATAAATGCATGGATAAGGCCAGCCCTTGGGTCAAGGGGCTGGCCTTAATTAATGATTCAGCTTTGTATCAGATTAAATGAAGAAATAAGTTGATAGGTTACCGAGTAAGTGAACTGTAAAGAAATCAAGTGCAATCTAAATTAGGTTGACTCCACATCCTTTTCACCTAATCCCTGTTTTTAGTTGATTTAAAACATAGTTTGCTATTAAAATCTTCTCTGTAAAGTTATAATTATAAGGGAATGATTATGTTACTTTTAAAGTACATTGGAGGAGATAAAATGCCGACATATAATAAACTAGTACGTGATCGTATTCCAGACGTAATTGAACTTGCAGGAAAGAAATTCTCAACAAGGATTTTAAAGGAATCTGAATACATAGAACAACTTCAGAAAAAAGCTTATGAAGAACTAGATGAATATGTTAATACTGTTAACAAGAAAGATGCTGTTGAAGAACTTGCAGATTTGTTAGAGATTATACACGCTCTTTCTGAATACCATGGGTCTTCTATTGTAGAAGTGGAAGAAGTTAGAAAGCAGAAGGCTGAAAAGCGCGGTGGATTTAAGGAGAAGGTTTTTTTAATTGAGGTTGAAGATGAGTAGGATTGAATTAATTACAAATGACTTGGGTAGTCATTTATTGAGTCAGATAGAGAATGCGTCGACAATATGTATTCTGACTTCTTTTGTTATGAAATCTGGTGTTGTTTTTTTAAAAGACACTTTGATAAATGCTGCTAAAGCCGGTGCGGATATTAAAATATGTACGGGGGATTATCTATATATTACTCAGCCTGATGGTCTTGCAGAATTATTAGCGACTGATGAGAACATTGAAATTCGTCTTTGGAAAAGTAATGGAATTTCTTTTCATCCGAAGGCTTATTTGTTTAAGTCGGATTCTGAGGATTGCTTATTTATAGGATCTTCGAATCTATCAAAATCAGCTCTAAACAATGGAATTGAATGGAACCTATCAGTAAGCAATGAGAAGACAGTCTTCACCGATGCGCTAGATGAATTTCTAAAGATATTTTATGCTGACCAAACTGTTAAGTTAAATGATGAAACATTAAAAGACTATACTGCAGTTTATCACCAATACCATAAAGATAACCCAAATTTAGCGAAAGTTTGGTCAAATACAGAAGAACTGAATTTGATGTTACCTACTCCAAAAGATTTGCCTGTCCAACCATTAATTATCCATGATCCACCAATAAGTACAACATATGGAGATATAAAGCCCCGGTTTGCTCAACTGGAGGCGCTTGAGGAACTTGAAAAGACCAGGGAAGAAGAATATCAGAAGGCCTTGGTAGTAATGGCTACAGGGTTAGGAAAAACTTATCTTGCTGGTTTTTTTGCAAAGAATTATAAAAATGTATTATTTATTGCCCATAGAGAAGAAATTCTTTTCCAGGCAAGGCAATCTTTCGAAAATATTATGCCCGACAAAAAGTATGGAATATATAATGGAAAGAACAAGGATAGCGATGCAGATGCTATTTTTGCTTCCATTTATACTTTAAGTATGAAGGCTCATATTGAGAAATTTAGTCCAGATGAGTTTGACTTGATTATAGTGGATGAATTTCATCATGCTGCAGCTGAATCTTATCAGAGGGTATTGGACTATTTTAAACCTGAATTCTTACTTGGAATCACGGCTACTCCAGATCGTAATGATAATAAAGATGTTTACGCTATTTGTGAAGGGAACGTAGCATATCGTCTTGATTTCCTTGATGCGATTAATCGTAATTGGCTAGCTCCATTTAAGTACTATGGAGTATACGACGAAACAGATTATAGCCAAATTGCTTGGTTGGGGACACGATATGATGAGGAGGAACTTCTTCACATACAGTTAAAAGAAGTGATGGCTTCGAAAATATTGGAAGCCTGGAAAGATAAAAAACAGACAAGAACTATTGGTTTTTGTTCTTCCATTAGACAGGCAAACTTTCTTTCTAGCTTTTTTAACAACCAGGGGTATAAAACAGTCAGCCTTCATTCACAACAAAAAGAAGTAGGTCGTGCGCATGCGATAAAAATGCTTGAAGCAGGAGAACTGGATATCATATTTACTGTCGATCTATTCAATGAGGGTGTTGATATTCCAGCAGTAGATACCCTTCTATTTGTAAGGCCTACAGAATCATTAACTGTATTTACCCAACAAATCGGTCGTGGTCTCCGATTAGCTCCAGATAAAGACTATTGTGTGATCATCGACTTAATTGGAAATTATCGAAATGCGGATGTAAAGTTGAGTTTATTTGATACCAAAAGTAGTGAAAGCAAGTCTAAGCAGATTGAACCTAGAATTCCTTCAAATTGTGAGCTGAATCTCGATGTTCAGGTGGTCAACCTACTCAAAGAAATGGCTAAGAAAAGATCTCCACGTAAAGAAATGCTGCTTGATGACTACTTTGACCTTAAATATCTTCTTGGCAGACGGTCTACATACCTGGAATTGCATTTAAAGGGGCACTCTGATTCCTCTCAATATAGGCAAGAGTTTAACTCTTATATAGGTTTTTTAAATTGGGCAAAGGAGTTAAGTGAACAAGAACAAGAAGTCTTTGAGCGGTATGAGAATTGGCTAGTGGAAGTTGAAAAGACCAGCATGTCGAAAAGCTATAAAATGGTTTTGCTGCTGGCTATGCTCAATCGAGGTAGCACTAAATGGTTTAAATCAATTACTTCAAAAGAAGTAGCACCATTTTTCCATCATTACTTGACTGAAACAGAATATAGAAAAAGGATCGACTTCTCAGACAAGTCATCGAAAAAACTATGGGAATACGATGAAAAAGCTGTCAGTAAGCTCATTGAAACGATGCCAATGACAATGTGGAATCGTGGAGCAGTAGGATTAACCAGTTTTTCAGAGGGAGAATTCAGTATAAACTTTGATGTTTTAGAAGAAGACCAAGAAATTCTTTATCACTGGACAAGAGAAATTACTGAATACCGTTTGCATGTACATTTTGAAAGAAGAGCAATGAATAGCACTCATTAATTAGTAGTGCTGTTTTATATTGACCAAGTTAATATCAAAAATTCCTTCTTAAATTTATCCATTTATAGTACGATTTTACATATAAGTAATTATGAAAAAGATTAAGGTGATAGCGTGGATCTAGGAGAAAAGGAATTAATCGTAAACTCCGAAGCTGGTAATCTATTAACGGAGTTAGTAGAATCCATACAGGAATGTGAACGGTTTTATTTTAGTGTAGCATTTATAAATTTTAGTGGATTGCAGTTATTGCTTGATCCGATTAAAGAAGCTGAAACAAAAGGAATTAAAGGAAAGATTATTACCTCCACCTATTTGAATTTTACGGATGCAAAGGCATTGGAACGGTTAAAAGAATTCTCTAATGTGGAATTAAAGGTTTTTGTGACGGATAAGGAAATTGGTTTCCATACAAAAGCATACATTTTTGACTATAAAGATCATTTTAAGGTTATAATCGGGTCCTCCAATATTACGCAGAGCGCTTTAAAAAGCAATATTGAGTGGAATGTCAAAATAATATCTAAAGAGGAAGCCCATTTTATCAAGGATGTCATAAAAGAGTACAATAATCTATGGGAGATGAGTGTCGAAGCTGATCATGATTTTATTAAACGCTATGAAGAATTTCTTGAGCGATTTAAGAAATCAAATCATGCTCAAAATATTATATATGAAGACAGAAAATATGTTGTTCCAAACCGGATGCAGAGACGAGCAACTGAGAATCTTGAACGGTTACGAAGTTATGGAGAAAATAAAGCACTAGTCATTGCAGCAACAGGTACTGGAAAAACCTATATGTCTGCATTTGACGTAAAAAGTTTTAATCCTCGCAAACTTCTATTTGTTGTGCATCGAGAAGAAATTTTGAAAAAGGCCAAGGAGACTTTTGAGTTGCTTCTACCTAATGAAGGCTATTCATTTGGTCTATTAACAGGAAATCATAAACAAAAAAACTCAGACTATGTTTTTACAACAATTCAGACGATCTCTAAATGTTATCAAGAATTTTCAAAAGATGAATTTGATTACCTGATCATTGACGAAGCTCATCACGCAGCTAGTCCAACCTATCAAACAATTCTTGATTATTTTGACCCTAAATTCACTTTAGGAATGACGGCAACACCTGAAAGAAGTGACAGCCACAATATCTTTGACATCTTTGACAACAATGTTGCTTTAGAAGTGAGATTGCATGAAGCACTTAATGATGAGTTGGTCATCCCATTCCATTATTTTGGTATTACTGACATTGAAAGTATTGACTTGAGCGATGTTGATATTGATGACATTGCGGAGATTACGAAGAGATTGAAGGTCAATGAAAGGATCGATTTCATTATTGATAAAATGGAATTTTACGGTCATGATGGAGAAAAGAGAAAAGCCCTTGGTTTCTGTGCAAGCATTGAACACGCTCAGTATATGGCATCTGAATTTAATAAAAGAAGCTACAAGAGTGTTATTTTACATGGCGGAGACTCTTCAGAAAAAAGGCAATTGTTCATCACTAAATTAGAAGATCCCAACGATAACCTTGAGTTTATTTTTAGTGTAGATATCTTTAATGAAGGGGTAGACATTCCATCAGTCAATACTGTGTTAATGCTAAGACCAACAAACTTCCCAATTGTCTTTATCCAGCAATTAGGAAGAGGCCTTAGGAAATATCCTAATAAAACCTTTTTAACGGTGCTCGATTTTATTGGAAACCACAGTAAAACTTTCTTGATAGCTTTAGCTTTAAACGGAAGCAGATATTATGACAAGGAAAGTTTAAAGGTTGCGATTGCTACTGGCTTTGCCAATATTCCTGGTGCGACACATATTCAAATGGACAAAATCTCCCAAGAAAGAATTTTAGAGCAAATTGATCAAGAAAATTTTAAATCTATGAAATATTTAAAGGAAGAGTACCATGAATTTAAGAAGCTAAAATCCGGTCGTATCCCGTTCCTTCTCGTCGATTATCTTAAGTATGATGGGGCACCAGATCCAGTGAAATTTATTAATAAAGAAAAATCCTATTTACAGTTTGTCGCTAAGGTTGAGAAGCACGATCAATTGAAAAAACTGCTTCTTAATGAAAACTTTGAAGCTACCCTTAAGGAGTTATCAAGTAAGCTTCCGATAAAGAGAATTCATGATTTTGTGATTCTAAAGTATCTATTAACTCATGAATCAATTAGTATACAAATTGCGACGGAACAAATTCTAAAAGTAAATAAAAATGTCGACAAAGATACAATACTTCATTCTTTTGAAACGCTGAACCAGGCTTACTATGATTCTGGACAGCTAAAATCTAAACCAAAGTTAGTCCAGTATAGGAATGGAGGGCTAGCTAAGAGTGAGTTGTTTACCACTTTACTGCAGAACGAGGAGTATTATAAGTATATGGAAGATGTAATTTCATACGGAATTTTTCGATATGAAACGGAATTTCGAAATGAATATTATGGTATTCCTCACTTCAAATTATACGAACAATATCAAATGGGTGATGCAGCCTTACTATCTAATTACAGGAAGATCCATAGCTCATTCAGAGGATCAGGATTACTTGTCAATGGGAAAGAATTTTTCCTGTTTGTGGACTTACACAAAGAGGTGGATGTTAAAGAGAGCATTAATTACAAGGATAAGTTTATCAACCAACATTTGATTCAGTGGCAGTCTGTTAATAATACCACCCAGGAATCTAATAGAGGACAAGATATCATTTTCAATAAAAAACGTGGGGTGAATCTTCATTTGTTCATCAGAAAATATCGAGAGTTAGATGGTAAAACAGAGCCATATATTTACATTGGAAAAGGGAATTCAGTTCAATTTGAAGGAAATAAACCTATAACCGTTCAAATCGAACTAGAGCATGAAATACCGGCAAATTTGTATACTGAGTTCACGAAAAAAGTACAGTCTTCTCATTAGGAGAAGACTATTTTTTCGTGGATTAATTGTTGTACAGCTGGAATGTCTGCTGGAGCCCATTTGAGAGAGTCTAAGTTCTCTCTTTTTAGCCAGATTAGCTTAGAGTGCTCACTAGCAATCGGTGTACCAGAAACAATTTTACATTTGATTGAGATTAAATTGATGATGAAGGTATCGTACTCATGAGTGTGATCGTTAAAAACTTCATCACTTGTTTCAATTTCACACTGTAATTCCTCATCAATTTCTCTTTGGAGAGCTGCGAAAATATCCTCGCCCTTTTCGACTTTCCCACCTGGGAATTCCCACATGTTTGGTATAGCCATTTCAGGTGATCTTAGCGCACATAAGATTTCGTTTTTGTCGTTTTCGATTATTGCTGCAACTACTTTAACTATCTTTTTCATTTGAGCCTCCGATAAAGATTTTCTATTCCTTATCATAGCATTTATTTTTTTACTTACCCTGTCAATAATAATTCCGGTTACATCTTTTGTTTAAATAATCTATTAGGAATTTATGGTCCTTCCATGCGGATATTAACAGAAAGTTGCTCTGTTTTTCAACTTTTACATTATATTAGTTACAAAAATCAGTCTTTTTCCACTTTAAGATTCCAACTAAACTCCAAAAAGAGTCATGGTTGAAAGTGGCGGGAGTGTGGGAATGCTATTAGGAATATTAATAACCTGATTCCTTCCTGAACAGGAGTGAATCAGGTTATTTCCTATCCCATTTTGATACTATGAGTAGCAGGGCCAGTCACCGAATAAGATACCGTCCTAAAAGATTGCCAACTAGGAAAACTGGGATCATCACCAAACTAATTGGGAGACTGGTGAAAAAGAAAGGCCAGTCTAGATGTCCTGATTCGGCTAAAAGACAATAGGTAAGGAGGCTGTAAGGGATTAGGAGGATTAGGGACGTTATGATCCCGGGTGTGTAGGCCTTGAACATAATGCTTTGAATGATATGCATGGATGCCTGGAAAACAAATAAATGAAGAATGGCTGTAAACAAAAGAAAGCCCCATACGTCTGAAAAGTGGGCGGTTGTTATGGCAGTGAATGTGATGATAAGTAAAATCCAGGTAGCTGAAACAGCAAGCTGGGCAGCGGTTGAACCTAGTTTTTTTCTCATTGTTAATGTCATCTCGACGAAGGGAGTCTTCGGATTTCTGTTCTTGTTTGTCGCCATCGAAGATTCAATGGTGATGATTTCTTCTAAGTCATGGAAAATAAAAATGATCGGAAATAGCCAGATTAATGTGTTCAGATCGATAAAATAGTGGGGTTCCGCTAACATCTCTTGTCTACCTCCTTTCTTCACCAGTTAGCAGCTGGCCGTCAGTCAATTTTTGATAATGAGCCAGAGCTAACAATGGAAAAACATATTCATAACAATGATAATTGATATAAAAAGACCCTGCCATACCTCTGCCTTTTGGGTAGGTTGACGTCCAATCTTTTTCCTTCCGATCCACTAAAAAAGCGACTCCGTTTTCCATTTCAGATGTAACGGTAGTTGCAGCTGAGATGAGGGTGTCAAGTGCCCATGCGGTGTGCGTGCGGGTACTGTCACCAAGTGGTACATACTGATTTTGAATATCGCTGTTACAGGATTCTCCCCATCCGCCGTCTGGATTCTGAATTTTCCGCAGCCAAGTCAGTGCCTTTTGAATGGCTGGATGCTTCGGAGAAATTCCGACTGCAATCATCCCCGTCACGGCCGCCCATGTGCCATAAATATATACGCCCCAACGTCCCAGCCAAGAACCATCTGTCTGTTGTTGCTGCAGCAGCCAGCGAACCCCAGCTTTGATCATTGGCTGGTGAAAATCTAGATTTGTAAAGTTACCGAAGAACTCTAAAGTTCTCCCCGTTAAGTCCACCGTGGACGGATCAATCAGTAAATCTTGTCCACCTTCAACCGGGAACAAGTTCAACACCTTTTTATCCACATTTTTTTCGAATGCCGCCCAGCCTCCGTCCTTGTTTTGCATGGAAATGAGCCAGTTTACTCCACGATCCCATGCCTGTCGGTAATCTACTTGCTCTGTCGCCAAAGTACGAATCGCCCTCAGTGCGGCTGTTGTGTCATCTATATCCGGGTGGAATGTGTTCAAGTCGGCAAACCCCCAGCCTCCTGGCAATACCGTTGATTCATGAATGGCCCAATCTCCGTATTTAAGCTGCTGGCGCGAGAGAATGTATTGATTTGCCTTTTGGACAGGGCTGGAGGAATAGGCGAAACCAGATTCTTGCAGGACATAACTAATTAAGGTCGTATTCCAAACTGTTGCCGTTGTGTATTGGCAGTGAAGTTTGTCATCCATCCGGGTGGTCATTGCTTTTAAACCTTGCACTGCACGGGTAATCACTGGATGGGTAGAGTGATAGCCTCTTGCCAATAAGGCAAAAATCATAAGGGTGGTCGTGCTGAAATAATTTAAATACGTACCGTCTGACTCGATACGGTCCAGCATATATTTTTCGGCCCGATATAATGCCAATTCGCGAAGATTCCCATGAGATTTCAACCCGTTAATCCCTTGTTTCACCCATTTCGTAAGCGAGCGGAGCTCCTCATCTTGTTCCTCTGTAAATAAGCGAACTTCTCTGTTTTGAAATAAATCGGAGAGATCGGGTGATTGGGCTGTTCTTTTACGAAAATTTGTATTAGCGAGAATTAAAAAAGGGATAATGTTGGCTCGACCGTATACGGAAAGGTCAAAAAGATTGATCGGAAAGGTATCCGGGATCAGCATTACCTCAATATTAATTGGGAAATGCGGCCATTCACACTGTCCTGTTAGCGCCAACATGATTTTCAAAAACTGGTGGACTTCCCCAGCCCCTCCATTGGCTAAAATAAATCGCCTGGCTGCTTGAATATCCTTGTCTTTTCGATCTCGATACCCAGAATAAAGAAGGGCATAGTAAGCTTCCACAGTGGATGTCAGATTTCCGTTTTTCTGATCATGAAACAGCTTCCATGACCCATCCTCCTGTTGTTCTCCAGCTATCCTTTCCACCAACTCTTTTATGAACGCTTCATCCTCTATCTCTAATGTCCGTAATAAGATAATCATACTGCAATCCGTTGCGATCCCGGTCTCAAATGGATAACGCCAGGCACCATCCTTTGATTGGTCCCGGATTAACTGCTTCACGATTCTATTCATTTCCTTATTTACCCGATGATTCATTTAATCCGTCCTCTCCCAAATATTCATCTTTGTATTCATATTCCTTGTGCAAAATGAATATGCATTCCTTTGATAGGAATAACTGATCCACTAAAAATGAATTCATATGAAGGATGATGCCGTTTTTGCTGAACTCTTTCTCAGATATTAAAAAAGACTTAAAGAACAAGGCAAACAAGAAGACTTCTGGGGAACTCCCCTGTTTATCACAAAAAGATAAAAGTAGAATCCAAGTGATAAAAGAACAGACGAGACAACTCAACCAAAACAATAGCACGCGGACGCAAGCGTACTTTGATTTTTACCATCAGCATCCTGAAATACACTGGGCATTGCTTGGACATATGGTTTCCCGTAACGTTGGATGGAATATGACCGATTTAAAAGGGGAGCTGTTAACAAAGCTTTTGCCTGAACGAGAGCAGGAAGATTTTTTTGCATTTTTGGAACGAGGTAGTTGGTTGATTTTTCAGGATGTATTTCCCCAATTTTTGATTTATGACTTGAGTGTCAAGGTCAAGAAAGAAATGTTTTACCTTTTGCGCTATTTTGGTATTTCTACCTTTATGGAGACGATGTGGGATTATTTTTGGAATAGTGGCGACAAAACTAGCTTAGCGATTGCAATGGTGATTAATGAACAAAACTACTTGGAAAAAAGATTGATTCAAAATCAGCATTATCAAAAAATCGTTACAGGAACGGTCAGCTTTAAAATGTATGATTTCTTGAACCTTAATAACACTATTTTTCCTTATGCAGCTGGGAATGACACGGAGAAAGCATCCCTTGCTGGCGCAGCCTTACGGTATTTCACTTCGCTTCACGAGAGAATTTTATTCGGAAAAAAATTGTATTCGCTGCTTTTTCAGCAGGAAAAGATTTTGTCAGGAGTTTTGAAATGGGCCGATGAGCACCCACACACGGGCTCGCGAAAAGATTATTGGCCAGATGTATTTAATGATGTAAACGAATCTTTTCCTCGCTCCCTTTATAAGCGGCGCGTCAAAAATTGCGAGTTAAGGAAAGGTGCCGAGCGGCTGTACAGCCCGTCTTTAAAATACGCCTGGCCGAATATTCCTCAAGAAGAGGCAGAGAACGGGGATTGGTTTGAGGATTGGCGTGTACTGGATTATTTTCAAAGAAAGGATCATTGTGATGGAGATATTTTTCATCATTACTGCAAAACCATTGAAAAAATAGAACTGGCGGTTATGACGAAGGAAGCGATTCTTTTGCGGGAAGATGAACAAAGCTTATGAGAAGAGTCTGGGTGAGATTAGTAGGATTCATTCGCTGGGAAAAAACTTTTAGTCATTTCGTCTCAAATTGACACTTTTTTCGACAAAAATTGTGTATAATATATACCAACGGAAAATTAAATACATAAAGATTTGGTGTTTTCTAAACGCATTTCTAGTTTAGAGACTTAATAGGGAAGGTTGGTGAAATTCCAACGCGGTCCCGCCACTGTAACTGGGAGCTTCAAGCATGTTGCCACTGTACTTTTTGTATGGGAAGGCGCTTGATTTGCAATGACCAGAAGCCAGGAGACCTGCCAGATTCTTTGCTTCACAACCTACGAGGATAGGAGGTGTTTGAGAACGATTCTGTCTTAATAGACAAACCGGCACAAACATCTCCATGGAATAATGGGGGTGTTTTTTTAGGTTTATAGACGGTTTTTTAAAAAAAATTGGTACTTTAAAAGATAATTTGGAGGAATGAAGGATGAAAAAGTGGAACGCGTTCCTATTTGCTTTATTGCTGTTGATTGGGTCGCTAGCTGGATGTGGCAGCGACAATGCGGATAAGACGAAACAAGAAAACACAAACACTGCAGAAACAGCCCCGCAGGCAGAAGTGACTTTCCCTGTAGTGATCACAGACGGAACAGGACAAGATGTAACAATAGAATCAAAACCGGAAAAAATTGTTTCCCTGATTCCAAGCAATACAGAAATTGCATACGGGTTGGGTCTGGAGGAACAGATTGTTGGAGTTTCTGATTTTGATAATTTCCCTGAACAAGTGGCGGAGAAAGAGAAAGTTGGCGGCATGGAGTTTAATGTCGAGAAAATCATTTCTTTGAAGCCTGATTTGGTTCTTGCCCATGCTTCAAGTGCCCATACATCGGAAGCTGGATTGCAGCAGCTTAGAGATGCGGGCATTACCGTACTTGTCGTGAATGATGCGACAACTTTCGATCAAGTATATGAATCGATCAGCATGCTGGGAACAGCATCCGGCCAAAAGGAAAAAGCGGATGCGATGATTGCGGACATGAAGAATAAAACGGAAGAGATTCAAACAAAAGCACAAGCAATAAAAGAGGAAGATCGCAAGTCAGTATTTGTAGAAGTATCTCCGGCGCCGGAGGTTTATGCAGCTGGGAAAAATACATTCATTGATGAAATGCTGCAGATCATAAATGCAGAGAATACCGTTACCGAAGAGGGATGGCCTAAGCTGGATTCAGAGACAATTATAAAAAGAAATCCAGATGTGATTATTACCACCCACGGTTACTATACACCTGAGCCAGTTAAAAATGTAACAAGCCGCAAAGGCTGGGAGAATATTACCGCGGTCAAAGAAAATCGCGTAGTTGATGTACATTCAGACAAGGTGACGCGAACAGGGCCGAGACTGACAGAAGGGTTAGAAGAGCTTGCAAAAGCGGTTTACCCAGATGTTTTTAACTAAAAAGTTGAGCCCTTTTTCACATTTAAAGGAGGCTGTGCCAGAAATGGTATTGCTTCCTACAAATGGCTCAGACGAGGCAGCAGCAGTGGAAATAGGCTCAAGCCATCTTGAAGTGACAGGAGATTTCATTGTCTTGAAATCTCCTATTCCATTAAGAACTATTTCTTCGGGAGTTGTTGGCGCGGGAACGGGCTGGTACAGCAGCTTCGTGAACCGCCATGTGAACAAGGATTATAATTGCAGGGACCATCGGGAAGAAATGAGCCAATATTTGAAGAAACAGGGAATAGAGCCGAAGGAAACGGTGGGGATGATGACTGCCGTGAGGACAGAAGATGTATGTTATAAGCAATATCAAGAAGAAGGGTTTTCAGTGTTTTTCGTTATAACAGCAGGTGTGGGAAATGCGGTGGATGCCTCGAGAAGCAGGGAGTATTATTCCAATGACTCATCACCTGGAACGATCAATACCTGGATTTACATAAGCGGTGAACTGACCGAAGAAGCGTTCATCCAAAGTATTATCACAGCAACAGAAGCAAAAACAAAGGCGCTGCATGATTTGGAGATAAGGGACTCCTTGTCAGGGACCGTGGCAACAGGTACTTCAACTGACAGCATTCTCATCGCCTCTTCCCAGCGTGGGCAAAAGCTGGAATATGCCGGCACGATAACTCCTCTTGGACAAATCATTGGCAAAGGTGTCTATGAATGTACAGTCGAAGCAATTAGGAGCAGCCAGAAAAGGGGGAAGAAGTGATCGTCCATCATCTTATCGCCGTAACATTTGCTGTCCTCCTTGATTGGTTTGTGGGGGATCCGCCGGACTGGCCGCATCCGGTGAAATGGATGGGCACACTTATTTACAAATTGGACCGCATAATGAATAGGGGCAGCGGCAAAAAGGCAAAAGGCACGGCAATGGTGATCGTTGTTCTGCTGATTGTAGGGGGCATTGCCATCTTGGTTACTTCCATTTTTTACTACATCCATCCAGCAGCGGGCATTTTCATGGAAGCGATGCTGATTTCTACCGCGATTGCCCAAAAAAGTCTCAAGGAAGCTAGTCTATCGGTTTATGATCCACTTGTTACTAACAATCTTGAAGAGGCAAGAGAAAAGCTTTCTTGGATTGTTGGCCGCGATACAGAACGGCTTGATGAGCCAGAAATAGTCCGAGCGGCCGTTGAAACGGTTGCTGAAAACACGAGCGATGGCATTACTGCTCCGCTTTTCTGGGCGGCCATTGGAGGAGCCCCGTTTGCGCTTATATACCGGGCAATCAATACTTGTGATTCGATGGTTGGTTATAAAAACGAGAAGTATCTTGAATTTGGCTGGGCATCGGCAAAACTGGATGATTTGGTGAACTGGCTACCAAGCCGGTTAACTTCTCTTTGTATGATCATAATGAACCGCCCGATGTACACTACTAGAATGTCTGCCTGGAAAATGGTTAGGCGCGACGCCAGAAAGCACCCAAGTCCGAACAGCGGTTGGGGAGAGGCCGCTGTGGCTGCGATCATGGGGATCCAGCTTGGAGGCATCAATTATTATAAAGGGATCGTATCGAAACGCGCCACGATGGGCGAAGAACTTGTCCCTCTTGAGAAAAATCATATGGTAGCAGCAAACAAAATTGTAACAGCGACTGTTCCGCTCTTTTTAGCAGTGCTGTGGCTTGGGGGAATTGTCTTTGAAGTGGCCATCTCATGGTGCCAATCCACATTATTTATATGAAGAAATGAACCTGACCATTCCAAAGGAAAAGCTGGATTTCAGCGCCAATATAAATCCACTGGGACCACCTCCTTTGGTAAAAGAAAATTGGGGCGAACTCCTAGAATCGGTTCATGAGTATCCCGACCCAAACGGGACATTTTTAAAAAGAAAGCTAGCCGATCGCGAAGGATTGCAGGAAAATCAGGTGCTTCTCGGAAATGGAGCCGCTGAAATTATTTCCCTGATTGGCCGGATGCTTGCAGGGAAACAGGTGGTGATTGTCCAGCCTGCTTTTTCAGAATACGAAGAAGCATGCAGGGGGAATGGCTGCCAAATTGAGTATCACCAGCTGCCAGCTGACGGGGCCTGGATCGAGGACAATGTAAGTGACAAGCTCCAGAAAGCAGCTGCCTTATTTCTATGCAATCCTAATAATCCAACAGGTGCCTACTATCCTAAATCGATCATTCTTCATTTGCTAGAGGAGTGCACAAGGCTGCATTGCTTGCTAATTGTCGATGAGGCATTTTTCGACTTCCTCGAAGAATATGAATCTATTTCCCCTTACATACATGAATATCGGAATCTGCTCCTCATTCGATCGATGACGAAAATGTTTGCGATCCCTGGATTAAGGCTTGGCTATTTGCTTGCAGATCAAGAAGTCATTAGCAAGCTTGCAGCGATCCAACCCCATTGGAGTACAAATGCGATTGCATTGAAAGCAGGGGAATGGTGTCTCGATAGTGAATCTTATATAAAAGAAACGATTGCCTTAATCAAACAGGAAAGAGAACGTCTTTTCCGTTTTTATCAAAACCGAAACTTGACCGTTTCTCCGTCCCAGATAAATTTTTATCTGCTAACGGACTCGTCTCTTAATGACCAGTATCCGTTCTTGAAATTTCTGCTGGAAAGAGGAATCATACCGAGACATACCGTAAACTTTCCTGGACTTGATGGAGCATGGCTGAGATTTGCGATTAAGAAACCTGCGGAGAACGACAAATTGATGGAGGCGGTGGATGAATGGCTGGGGAGTCGTCTTTAATTTTTATCACTGGTGGTGTCCGCAGTGGCAAAAGCCGCTTTGCTGAAAATTTAGCAGGAGAATGGCAAGCGAAATATTCTGGGCAGCTGCATTATGTTGCCGCAGGGCAGCCGAGCGATCAGGAAATGAAAGAAAGAATTCTGCGCCATCAACGGGACCGTGAACTCAGCGGGCTGCACTGGAGAATATGGGAGATTCCAAGAAATCTTTCTCAGCTTTCTATCGTTCTCACAAAAAATGATATTGTCCTGCTGGATTGCCTGACCACGCTGTTAAACAATGAATTCTTCCATATAGATTGGCAGCAAGAACAGGTTGAGGTCTCAAAAAGGATTGAAACAAAAATCATAAATGATCTGAAGCAAGTGGCTCAGCAAACAAGAGCCCTCATCGTTGTCAGCAATGAAGTCCTCGGGGCAGCAATACCGGATGAAGCGATGGTATTCACCTATGCTAGGATACTAGGCAAGCTTCATCAAGCTATTGTAAAAGAAGCGGATTTTGCCTATTTGGTGGAAGCTGGTGTGCCGATGAGGAGGAAGGGAGAGGTTTCTCCATGAAGGGAATTATCGTATTAGGCACAGCTTCGGATGTTGGGAAAAGCCTGATTGTGACTGCAATTTGCCGGGCCTATGCAAATGAGGGTGTTAAAGTAGCACCATTCAAATCGCAAAACATGTCCAACAACTCGTATGTGACTGCTGATGGAAAAGAAATCGGCAGAGCCCAGGGGATTCAGGCAGAGGCAGCAAGGACCGAGGCGACGGTCTGGATGAATCCGATTCTGCTAAAGCCAAGGTCCGACCAGAATGCGGAAGTGGTCTTATTTGGGAAAGCAGTCGATACATTGTCGGGAAAGGCTTATCGGGACGTTTTTTACGAACAGGGACTGAAGGCAATATCTTCCGCTTTCGAAAAACTTCAAGAGGAATTTGAAATGATTGTAATGGAGGGTGCGGGCAGCCCGGTTGAAATCAATTTGAAGGACCGGGAGCTGGTCAACATGAAGGTGGCAGAAATTGCTGATGTACCAGCTGTTCTAGTCGCAGATATTGACAGGGGCGGCGTATTCGCCAGCATTATCGGCACATTAGAACTAATGTCTCCAGAGGAAAAAAAGCGGGTCAAAGGTCTCATCATCAATAAATTTCGCGGCGACATCTCCTTATTTGAACAAGGGATTGACTGGCTGGAATCCAGAACAGGGATTCCTGTACTTGGTGTACTCCCATTTCTCGAAAACCATATGATGGATGGCGAAGATTCTTTATCGATCCCCGCATCTACTTACAAAACCGGACTAGATATTGCCGTTTTCAAGCCTCCATACATTTCGAACTACAGTGATGTTGAGCCTTTCTATCATGAGCAGGACGTGTCAGTCCGCTGGGTCCATTCACTTCGGGAGATCGGCGAACCAGACGCTGTGCTCCTGCCTGGCACAAAAAGCACGATCAAGGACCTTCAATATTTTAAAAAGGAAGGAATCGACAGCTGGCTTCGTGATTATGCTGCGAATGGAGGATTTATAGCTGGGATTTGCGGTGGCTACCAAATGCTTGGCGAGAAGCTGCTTGACCCGCTCGGAAGCGATACCGGTGCAGCCTGCTCGGAGGAAGAAGGACTGGGAATCATTCCAGCTGTCACTACCTTTTCAATGGAGAAAACCACTGTGCGAACAGAAGGGAAACTCCATAGGCGCATTGGAACGGATCTTACTGTCCAGGGGTTCGAAATTCATCTTGGCGATACGGAAATTGGTTGCTGTCAGCCATTCCTGCTGCTGAAGAATGGCAGTGAAGAAGGTTTTTACGGAAAGGACGGCCGGATCATTGGGACCTATCTGCATCATATCTTTCACAATGATGATTGGAGAAATCACTGGCTGAATTCCATTCGAACGGCGAAGGGACTTCCTGAGCAAAAACCCGTTTATATCAGCAGGCTCAAGGACCAGAAGTATGATGAACTGGCCGAGCATTTAAAAAAACATCTACACTGGGAAAAGCTGAAGGAAATTTCTGATCATTGGAGAAATAGCCATGAGTTGGTTTAAGGGATTTCTGATCAATCTCCAGTTCTTCTCGACGATACCCATTCCACTTAGCTTACCAATGGACAAAAAGCATCTGGAAAGAGCGATTCAAACATTCCCGATACTTGGGATAGTGCAAGGCGCCATTTACGCTGGTCTTCTTTATAGCTTGATGGAGTGGACCCCGTTTTCACCACTAGCAGCTGCGTTTGTCCTGTGGCTTGCAACTATCCTCTTAACCGGAGGAATCCATTTGGATGGCTGGATTGATTCAAGTGATGCGTTTTTCTCTTACCGGGATCAGCAAAAGCGACTAGAAATTATGAAGGATCCAAGGACCGGGGCGTTTGGGGTTTTGTCCGTTATTGTGCTGTTGAGTGCGAGATTTTTCTTCCTTTACGAAATTATCAACATGATAGGAGATGCTACCTATCTGCTAGCACTTGCTATTCCGTTTCTAAGCAGAACAGTAATGGGAGTGTTGCTCGTTTCAGTCAAGCCAGCAAAAAAGGAAGGGCTCGGCGCATTGTTTAAAGAGTCTTCTTCACAGAAAACCGTATGGATTTATCCAGTTTATCTCCTTGGATTTGTAGTGCTGTTGCTTTTTAATGGTCTGTATAGTAGTCTGGCAAGCTATCTCCTTGTTGCTATTCTCATTGTCCTGTTCCTTAAGCAGAAGATCGTGGAATGGTTTGGAGGATTGACTGGGGATTCACTCGGCGCAAGTGTCGAATTAACGGAGGTTTTACTGTGGATGACACTGTGGCTATTGCATTATTTCGCCATGGGATGACGGCGGAAAATAAACGGCGGGCATATGTAGGGTGGACGGATTCCCCTTTGATGCCGGGACAGGTTTTCTCCGAGATTCCTGAAAATTTTGATAGGGTTTATACAAGTGATCTTGGGAGATGCAGGCAAACTGCGAATCTCCTGTTTCCGAAAAAAACAGCGGAAGTTTTGCCAGAACTTCGGGAAATGAGTTTTGGAGATTGGGAAGGAAAAACATACGAACAGCTAAAGCACGACACCATCTATCAAAAGTGGCTTGATAACCCTTTCAGCATTTCTCCTCCAAATGGGGAATCCTTTTCTGCCTTTACCCGGCGCGTACAGAAAGGCTGGGCAGAAATGACTACGAATATGCTGGAACAACGGGTAAGAACATCTGCACTTGTCACACATGGCGGTGTGATTCGTTATTTATTGAGTTCGTATTCGCCAGAACAGAAAGATTTTTGGGAATGGAGCATTCCGTATGGACGAGGTTATCAACTAACTTGCAGCAGCGAGAGATTAAGGAGGGGCGAACGGTGCATTTCGTTACAGGAGGTTCCTTTAATGGGAAAGCAAAATGGGTCAGGGAGCAATATCAGCTAGCGGAGCGAGAAAGTTCTTGGATCTCAGCTTACCAAGGCGATGAAATTCCAGTACTGAATGGCAAACAAATCATCGTTTTGGAAGGCATTGAATGGTGGATCCGCCAAATAAATCAAACCATTCCTGCTGACGAATGCCGGGAAAAATGGCAGTCACTTGTTCGGGAATGGTTGAAGTGGGAAAGTATGGACCAACAGCGGAAACTGGTGCTGATCGGGAGTGATATTTCGAAAGGAATCGTTCCAATGGCTGCCGAAGATCGATGGTGGCGCGATACTACAGGATGGGTTTACCAGGATCTTGTATCAGCGGCAGAGAGGGTTGACGTAATCTGGTACGGAATCAGTCAAAAACTAAAATAAAGGGGAATGGACATGAGACTATATACGAGAACAGGCGACAAAGGAAAAACGAGCATAATCGGAGGCCGGGTTGATAAAGATGATATCCGTGTCGAAGCATACGGAACGGTCGATGAAGTGAATTGTTTTGTTGGCCAGGCTATTACCCAGCTGGATCCTGCAATTTTTTCAGATGTCCTTGAAGACCTTGAAAAAATCCAACATGAACTGTTCGACTGCGGCGGCGATTTAGCGAATGTAACGAAGAGCCGGGAGCTTAAACTGACGAAGCCATCCGTAGACTACCTAGAAAAGAAAATTGACGAACTAATTGTCGAAGCTCCGAAACTGGAGAGATTCATTTTGCCGGGAGGGGCCCCTGCTGCCGCTTCGATCCATCTAGCCCGCACGGTAACAAGAAGGGCGGAAAGATTAGTCGTTTCCTTGTTGAAATCTGACCCGGAAGTTTCCGAAACTGCTCTGCAATTTTTAAATCGATTGTCTGATTATTTCTTTGCTCTGGCCAGGGTGATTAACTTCAGGCTCCATCTACAGGATATTGAATATGTTCGGAGTGCCAAGGTGTTCAGGGAGGGAAAGCGCAAGGAGGAAAAGCAGGGTGAAGAATAAGAAATTATCCTGGTTGGCCATGTTCATCGCCCTTTCGGCGGCGGGCGCCTCCATTAAGCTTCCGGCAGTAATTGGGAGTGTGGCCTTAGATTCCTTGCCTGCCTTAGTGGCAGCAGGACTTTTGGGAGGGCCGGCAGGAGCAGCAGTTGGCGGGATTGGCCACTTGCTATCTGCAATCATTGCCGGAATGCCGCTCGGACCTTTTCATTTCCTAATTGCCGGTGAAATGGCCTTGCTTGTATTTCTATTCGGGGTATTATATAGAAACGACAAACGCTGGTCAGCAGTCTTACTATTTATCATCGGCAACAGCTTCGCCGCCCCGCTTCCGTTTATAATGTTAATGGGAAAGTCTTTTTACTTAGCTATTGTGCCATCATTGTTGATCGGTTCTGTTTTGAATACTGTTTTTGCCTATGCTGTTTTGCCGAGGATTGCTCGAATGCTCGGACCAGTCCTTCCATTTTCAAGACAGGCATAGTTAACAGGGAGGAAAGCAAGTGAGAGATATTTTAGCCATTCCTTTGAATGAAGAAGAGAATATTGTCATTTCCAGTGATAACAGCGGTAGTATCGGAATGAAAGTGGGGGATGCGGTTCAGGTTTCATATAAAACCGTCGCTTACTACTCCTTTAGAGTGGCTGTCATGGAGTGCATAAGTGCGGGTGCAGAACCATTTGCGGTCGTTGTGCAGAACTTTTGCGGTGAGGAAGCCTGGGAAGATCTTTTACAAGGGATGGAACAGGGAATTCGCGAGCTGGAAACGGTGAAAATCAAGATCACCGGAAGTACGGAAAGCAATTTTTCCTTAAATCAATCCGCTGTTGGCATTTCTGTGCTGGGAAAAACAAAAGCAAGCGAAAATACTGAGAAACTGATGTATAACGCTCAAACTCGCATAGCAGTTATTGGCTCTCCGCTAGTCGGGCAGGAGGTCGTGGAAAAGGAAGAACAGATTGTCCCTTTGTCTGTTTTTGCGCGGATTTGCGATTTGGAAGAAGTTGTCACAATTCCAGTCGGCTCCAAAGGAATCCTTCATGAGTTGAATACCTTGTTCGAAAATGTCACATTTACTGAAAAGAATGTGGACGCAACTGTCGAAGTCTTAAAATCTTCTGGCCCATCAACCTGCTTTGTTGCAGTCTTTCCAAAAGAAATCATGCACAAACTTATCTCGATTTCCGGCCGCTATTTTCATGAAATCAATTATTCGGGGTGAATCATGATCCATTTGTATGTAATCAGACATGGAGAAACAGAATGGAATAAAGAAAAAAGAAGCCAGGGCAGACTGGACTCTTCCCTTACGGAGAAAGGGAAAAAAGATGCTCGCTCTCTGGGAGACAGGCTTGATAATACAGAGTTCTGCCAGATCATTTCGTCTCCCAGTGGGAGAACATTGGAAACAGCCAGGCTGGTAAAAGGAGAACGGATGATACCGTTGACCACCGATGAAAGGTTAATGGAAATCGATTTAGGAGCCTGGCAGGGAAAAACAGAGGAAGAAGTGAAATCTCTCTATCCCGAAGAATTCGATGCGTACTGGAACGAGCCTGAACGGTACAAAGGCGTTGGCGGTGAAACCTTTTTACAGGTACAGCAAAGGATAATAAAATTTTTGAAGGATTTGGAGGAGACAGTGACGGAAGGCAATATCTTGATTGTTACACATGGCGTTGTGATGAAAACCTTATACTTGCTGTGCCGGAATACATCCTTGAAGCACTTATGGGATCCCCCATTCATTCATGGTACAAGCTTAACGATTGTATCACTTGATGCCGGAAAAAAAGAGCTTCTGCTCGAAGCTTGCGTTTTACATATTGAATTATGACAGCTAACCAAGTTGCAAGCGATAGTGTCAAGAAAGCCTCGTTATTTTGACAGGTTTGGGTGTGTAGAGCGAAAAGTTGTCAAGAAACCCCTGTTATTTTGACAGGTTTGGGTGTGTAGAGTGGAAAGTTGTCAAGAAACCCCTGTTATTTTGACAGATTTGGGGTGAAATTATTTATTTGGATGGTGATAGGCTCGGTTGCTATCGGTAAGGTTTGAGCGAAACGAGGAGAGGAGAGAAGAGGCTCACCTGACGCCCCGCGGAAAGCGAGTGTCATACGTTTCAATCAACAGCCCCGATTATCAGCCAAACCAAAAAGGACCGGGCGGTTTTCGCCCGGTTTTTCTTATTTATTCCAATAGATCACGATACTGATCTTTAACCAAATGCGTCAATCCTAATTGATCAATATAACTGGTTGGTGCTAGGAAGGTTACCGTGACGACTCCCGGATGGCGGCCGATTTCAATGGATCCCGTAATGGTCGCCCTGTTCATCACTTCTGGTACGGTGATTCCGAAAGCTTCGGCTGCACGCTGTAATCCGTTTTCGGTTGCCTCGTTCAAGTTGGCTCCTGTGCCAATGAAGGAGATTGGCAGGGAGTCCTCTAGTTGACGGACACCCCATTGTCCGGCTACTTTCTGGGCAGTGGCTTTTTCTTTTTTTGTGATTGGTTTAGCCAGGTATGGGAGATCTTCGCCAACAGGCAGCAGGATCGGTCCGTCGATGTTCAAGCCCTTTATGACGATGGTTTGAAGCGTTACGATGCCTGATACATCTGCCGTATGGCCTGCAATCTCTCCGTCTCCCTGCATTGCATGCATATCCCCAATATATATTCCGCCGCCTTCCACTTTTACAGGGCATATCAAGATGGCGCCCTCGCGAACCCTATTAATGTCCATGTGGCCATCAGTGCGGTCTGCAAGCTGTTCCCTGGTAATTCCATATTCGTGAGGGGCATCAACCAGGAATTGGCCAAAGTCACCCGCATTATGAGAATCAGGAAAAGCTCTGCCAGGTGTTGTACCTAGCTGTCCCAAGAAAGGACGAAGCCTAGCTACCGTTCCGACCAAGTCATGTGGGGCAAAAGCGACGATTGGGTTTTGAACTGAATTTTCTGGAGTGTTCATAAATGAGCGCCCTTGTTTGGCAGCTTCTTCTGCGGCCGTTTTATCTAGAGTGACGCCAACCCGTCTATTAGAGTCAAATGCTATTGTATAGCCATTTGTAAAAACAAAAGGGGTCACATCCGTACCACAATTGCTGCAGCGAACCGACTCGGGACCAGTCCCAACTACCTTCGTATCCGGATAAAGCTGCCCGCAGCCAGGACATTTCACTGCGACGAAAGGATCGCCAACAAATCTGCCTTCTACAGGGGCATCGTTACCAGATGAAGTTCCCATCGAAGTGACCTGTATCGACTTAATGCGAATGGCAATGGCATCGCCTACTTCTGCTCCTTCGACAAAAACCGGTTTTGTGACTTCATGTCCGCCACGAATACGAGGAGTGATCATTGGTCCCCAGCATCCCGGCGCTGTGTTAGCAATTATATGTCCGCCATTTTTTACTGGACCAAGCATTTCTTGCTCAGGGTCTAAAATACCGTTAGTAAACTCATTCACATACACGGTTTGCATTGCTTCTCTCATTTGAACTCACCCTTTCTGAATTTTCTTACCTCTTTCATTATAAAATTTTTTTTTGAGAGACGCGAATAATAAGATTGAACGATTGTGAAGGAGAGAGGAGAAAGATTCTATTGATTTTTACATACGACTTTATCCCTTTAACAAGGTAAAATTTTCTCTTTGACACAGGATAAATTCTTCTGTATGATTACTTAGTCTTGTACATATTTATCCTACTTGAACTGTGTCAAGAGAGATTGATCGCCTTTTTTGCTCAGAATCAGCTATTAAGTGGGAAACTTCCCTTTTTCATAGTTGCGCCTCTAGACAGCCATTTCATTAGGTGTGTTTTTTTTCTGTGTCAAGGGAAGGCTGATAAATAAGAAAAGCGCAAGCGCCTTGGTCAGCCCCGACAAGCGCTGGAGGACCGACCGGTGAAGTCGTTCTTTGACTTCATTGGACGGACCGAAACCGAAAAGGATAGCCGACTGCCCAGAAACGCAGAAACTGGAGACTCCCCGGAAGAAGCGATTTTTGCTTCTGCCGGCGGAGTTGAAGTTTCAGAGTTTCTAGGAGGCGACACTAGACCAGCGACTCGAGGGGCTAGGCGCTGTAGCTGGACAATTATCAAAGCAAAATTTATACTAACTTATTCTTTAAATTAGGAAACTATAAGGAGAAGATCATCATGGGTCAATCAAATAAATTAAGTGTCTGGATTCTGACAGCCTTGGTTGTTGGGAATATGGTAGGTTCGGGGATTTTCATGATTCCTCGGTCACTTTCAGAGGCTGCAAGTCCACTCGGAGTTTTGCTTGGGTGGCTGCTGACTGGTTTTGGTGTATTAATGACGGCATTGGTTTTTGGGAATTTGGCATTAAGAAAGCCTCATCTGACCGGTGGACCGCAAATTTATGCGAAAGAATTATTCCCGCGAGGATCTCATGCTGGTACGCTTTCAGGATTCATGGCTTCCTGGGGATACTGGATTGGAAATTTGGCAGGTAATATAGCCATCATCACTACATTCGCTAGCTATCTTTCAACGTTTTTCCCTATTTTAACTAGCCAGGCAAAGCTGTTTACTTTTGGAGATACGGTAATAACAACCGGAAACTTAATGACTTTCCTTGTTTGTACGATTTTATTATGGGGAACACACTTCATCATTTTGTCCGGTATGGAATATGCTGGTAAGTTGAACTTTGCGGCTACAGCTGCGAAAGTCATTGGTTTCTTCCTATTTATTATCATTGGATTATTTGCTTTTCAAAAAGCAAATATCCTGCCATTCTCAGCACCGCGTTTCGATGAAGCTGGAAATACAATTGGGCTGTACGGCCAGATTAATAATGCAGCTATTACCACACTCTGGGCATTTATTGGGGTTGAGTCAGCAATGGTATTTGCCTCCAGAGCGAAGCGCCCTGTGGATGTTAAACGTGCCACCGTTATCGGATTATTCATCGCTCTAGCAATCTACATTGGGATCAGCATGCTAGTCATGGGAATGTTGGATCAGAAGACGCTAATTGCATCGGAAAAACCGCTGATTGATGCGATCGAAACGGTACTAGGGCCAGTCGGAGGGCAAACCCTCGCGTTTTTAGGCCTGATTAGCCTTTTCGGTTCAACGATCGGCTGGGTATGGTTAAGTGCCGAGGTGCCGTACCAGGCAGCAAGGCAAGGCCTCTTTCTACCTTCATTTTTAAAGGAAAATAAAAAGGGGCTGCCGGTATATTCATTAGTGATTACGAATTTATTGGGACAGCTGTTTGTTTTCTCGACAATTTCTAATTCGATTTCCAGTGCTTTTGATTTTATCATTTTTATCGCCACACTAGCTTATTTGGTTCCATATTTTATTTCTTCTGTTTTCCAATTAAAGCTGGTGGTGACTGGGGAAACTTACTCCAAACCTGCATCAAGGATTATTGATGGAATCATTGCGCTCCTTTCGACGATTTACTCGATCTGGGTGATTATTGCCGGGACTGCTGATATCAAAACTTTTACTTTTGGAGTCATCCTGTTAGGTAGCGGAATTATTTTTTACGGAAAAGTAGCACCACAAAGATGGAAGATAAAAAAAGAAGCAACTGAATAAAACGGGGAACCTGCCAGTGTGCAGGTTCTTCTTTTTTTAAAAATTTTTGCTTCCTCTATTAACCTGTACCCCTCCTGTTCTTTTTCCTTTACAATAATAGTAATAGATTCACATGAAGGATGATGAGAGTGGACGTTACGATGAAAAAAGTTGTCGAGGCAAGTTATTTAACAGCTGATTCAGCTGCACATTACCGAACGATCTTACGTTATTTTTACCATCAGCATGAAAGAATGAGGGATTTCATTTCCCCTGAGGAACTTCTAGATTACCTTCGGACTATTCCAATGTTTGGCGATTATCAGGAAGAACAGCTGCATCAGCAGCTAGCCCAGCTTGTAAAATGGAACAACTTAATCGCACGGCAGGATATGACGAATGCAAAGACGGTTGAGGAATATAAGAAGAAGCGGTTTCGTTACCAATCAACACCTTATACAATTGAAATTGAGCGGATGCTGATTGTGCTTGAGAAGAAGGTAGGAGATACCTTCCAGGGATCGTTGGAACGGTCGCAGTTTGATCGATTGTTGCAGTCATTAGCAAACTTGCAGAAGGAATTAACAGGTGATCTGTCAAAAAAACCAGAAGAGTACCTCAGAATTTGGGAGGATGTATTCCGCTATTTCCAGACGATCCGAACAAGTACAGCCGACTATATCGCATACATTAATAGCGAACAAACAGACCAACGGATGCAAACAGAGGCTTTTCTGGTCTATAAAAATCAATTCACGACTTATTTACGGGATTTTATTGTTTCCTTACAAAATACCGCTTTGCAAATCAGGGAAAGACTGGATGAGCTGACTCTAGATAAAATGTCTGTCTTTTTCGAAAAGCTGATTGAACATCGACAATCCATTCCGAGGTTGGAGGATGTTCGTTCATCGGTTGAGGAATGGCGAATGGAGTATCTCGAATATTGGGATTCCTTAAGACAATGGTTCCTTGGATCAAGCTTACAGCAAAGTGAGTTAGATGTATTGCAATGGCAGACAAATGAAATGATCAGAAGAATGACTCGTTATGTACAGCGTATTGGCGAAAGACAGCAGCATTTCCGCAGCCGAAAAAATGATTATCTGCACTTGGCTAAGTGGTTCGTTAGCACGGACACGATAGCAGAGGCTCACAAATTATCTTCCGTTGTATTTGGTGCGATGACGATCAAGCATCTTCAGCTGGAAGAAGTTAGTACCGATAATATACATAGTGAAACATGGGAAGAAGATCCGGTGTTACTCCCACTCAAACCGCGGACGAATCGTTATCGAGAAAGGACGAAGCCGGGTTCGATGGTATCAAATACAGAGAGAAAACGTCAGCAAAGAGAGCAGTATTTAGCTGAGAGAAAACAAGAGAGGCTATTAATTGAAAGACATATCGACGAAGGCGTCATCAGGCTTTCAACGTTAGCTACAGTCGAGCCTTTTGTTAGAAAAGTGCTGTTAAGCTGGATTGGAAAATCGATGGCCAGCAAGGATGGAAGAGTAAAGACCGATTATGGCATGATCGTCAAGGTGTCGATTGATCGTGAAAAATCGATTCACCTTCATGCGGAAGACGGAACTTTACGGATGCCTGATGCGTTGTTCACCTTTGAAGGGGAAGGAGGATCCGGAGCATGAAGCCTGAGCAAACACTCGATTTCGATGAAAAAGCTATTCTTGGAATGGATCTTTTATTCCATCATTATTGGATCCTTCGCAGCGAACAGCCCGAATGGTATCAGCTTATCCGGGAACGTGAGAAGGTGCTGCGCCGTTATATCAATGAAAAATTCGGCTTGAGGCTGATCGTGCATCAGCATTTCATCAAATTAGAAAAGATCCCGGTTGAACCCGAAAGATGGATGGGGGTTACAGAATTTCAGGAACCGATGGATTATGCCATTTTCTGCTGTGCGCTTTCGTTTCTTGAAGGCAAATCGGTCGATGAGCAATTTCTGTTATCGGAATTGAGCCAGGAAATTCAAGCTGACTACCCGGGGGATCTTTCCCTTGACTGGACGATGTTCATACATCGTAAATCTTTGATTAGAGCAATCAAGGTGCTAATTGATTTCCAGCTGATCAGGACAATTGATGGCGACATCAGCAGGTATGATCATAATGAGGAGCAGGAGGTCTTATATGAAGCAACGGTTTATAGCCGTTATTTTATGAGAACCTATCCTGATGATTTTACCAGCTATCAGCACTGGGAAGAGCTTTTGCATGAAGATTGGCGGCTCAACCAGGAGGATGAACGGAGAAAACGAGTGTATCGGAAATTATTCTTTTCCCCTGGACTTCACCGGTTGGATCAGCAAGATCCTGATTTCCTCTACATCCGGAATTTCCGTAATAGGCTCTCAGAAGATATTGAGAATCATAGTGATTATAAACTGCATGTATACAAAAACACTGCATTTCTTTCGACTGATGCCTTAAGACAATACCGGCAGTTATATCCTGATTCCAAAGCTTCGACCGATTTGATCCTCCAAATCTCCAAACATCTTCATGATCATCCGGAGAAGTATAAGCCGCGAGAAAATGGGGAAATCATTTTGACGGAGGGGGAAATGGATGCGATCATCCTTGAACTGCGCGATCAATATGAGCGGGGATGGTCTAAATACTTTCGTGAAAAAGGCAATAGCAGTATTCGTGCGGAACTGGTCGAGGCTATGAAAGATTGGATGATGGCTGAGGTAGAAACAGAAAGTTCATTGATAAAAATAAAACCACTGCTGGGTGTTCTTGCTGGAACATTCCCGAGCGATTTTGAAGGGAGCGAGAAGGAATGAACAATACAAGGTGGATGATGAACCGAGCGGGATTGTTGAATTTTTGGTATTACGATGAAGAAGTATTCCATTTTGAAAAAGGCAAACTATTATTGCGTGGCTCGAATGGTTCTGGAAAATCGGTTACGATGCAAAGTTTTTTGCCTGTCTTGCTAGACGGAAAAAAATCTCCTGATCGGCTGGATCCATTTGGTTCCAAAGCGAGACGGATGGAGGATTATCTACTCGGAGAAAAGGAAGTCGTTGACCGAGATGAGCGAACTGGTTATTTGTTTATGGAATACAAAAAACAAGGTACGGAACAGTATATCACTACCGGGATTGGCATGCAGGCGAAGCGCAATAAGGGAATCAAGTCATGGTATTTTTTGTTGACCGATAATCGCAGAATTGGACATGATTTTCAGCTTGCCCAACAGCATACTGGTGAAAAAATCCCATTATCTGCAAAGGAATTAGAAAACCGGATTGGGCAGGGAGGGTACGTTGTTCATTCTCAGCGGGAGTATATGGAACTGGTCAATAAATATGTATTCGGATTCCAGTCAATCGATGCATATGAGGACTTGATCAAGCTTTTGATTCAGTTGCGAAGCCCAAAATTATCAAAGGACTTTAAACCGACGGTCATATATGAAATTCTCGAATCAGCTTTGCCGCCATTAACGGATGATGAGCTGCGCCACCTATCTGATACGATTGAAAGTATGGACCAGACTCAACAGCAGCTGGAGCAACTGCAAAGGGAAGCGGAATCCATCACAAGGCTGGAATCGGCGTATGACACCTATAATAAGTATATTTTGGCTGAACGGACACTGCAATGGGAGAAGGCTTTGCAAAAAAGCAAGAATGCAGAAGCCAAAATGAATGAGTACAATACACAGAAACAACAGCTAGAGCAGGACATAGTCAGACTAAGGGTAGAGCTTGGAAGAAGTCAACAGCAGAAGCAGGTGGCCGAACAAGAAAGTCACTCCCTTCAGCAGCATGAAGTCTGGTCGCTGGAAAGAAAGCGAACAGAGAAAGTAGAAGAATCTTCAGCAGCAGAAAAAGAAATTCTTAGTTTGACTAAGCGTATAGAAGACGTGAACCGGAAACTTCGTGACGAGTTACAGAAGAAGCAGGCCGCCGAAGATGAACTTTTTCGATATGCTGAAAAAGAAAAGGAACTATTAGGTGAACTTTTAATAGATAGCGATGCTAGTGGTTTTCTTCAGCACAATGTCAATGTGGCAGACTTCAACAGGACGAAGGAAAACGGATTTGATTTCACGGTTTGGCAAAAAGAAGCGAAAGGTCATCTGGCATTGATTGCTGAACTCGAAAAGCTGGCTGTTGAATCTGAAAGGTTAGGTCAAGAGCAAAACCGGCTGCAAAGGAATTCATCGGAAAAGAAGAAGGAATTGGACAGCCTGCAAAAGGACCTTGACCATTACCAAAACTGGTTTGAAGAAGAGCATCAAAAGCTCGAAAATGATGTGTTTCTTTGGATCGAAAATCACCCTAAACTATCTTATCCAAATGAGCTGCGTCAAGAAATTGCTCGTGCACTTCAAGGGTTATATGATAACAACCGCTTTGAAGTTGTTCGGTCCCAACTTTTTACTGCCATCCAAGCTTATGAAGCAGAGGTGAGGAAGGATGAAGCACTGACAAAGGACAGGATCGAGCAAAAAGAAAAAGCGATAACCGAGGCAGAGGCAGAACTTATCCGGATTAAGACCCAAAAGATGGTCGAACCCGCAAGATCTTCAGGAACGATGGAACAACGTGGCAAACTTAGCGAGGAAGGAGTTCGTTTCCTTCCGTTTTATAGCGCAATTGAATTCCAGGAGCATGTAACGGAACAGGAAAAAGAACGGCTTGAGGCTGCATTAATGAGAACAGGGATTTTAGACAGTCTGCTTACGGATGAACCAGTTTCTCCAAGGGAAGATGCTATTTTGATGCCTGAACCGCGATTAATGGGCTATACGCTAGCAGACTACTTGGTTCCTGACCTGGAGGATGATAGTTCCTTAACACCAGAGTTTGTTGACCAGGTGCTGCGTTCCATTCCCCTGCAAGCTGATGGGTCTGGCTTCCATATTGATGCTGACGGAACCTACTCCATTGGCTGTTTAGTAGGGCACGCTCCGATTGAGGGGCCTTCAAAATATATCGGCAGGACATCGAGGAAACGGCATCAGCGGGAGCTTATCCAACAGTGGATGGAAACGATTCAGGAGTTGAATGAGGAACTTGCGGACTTAAAGCAAGAGCTAGCAATCCTCGGGTCGGAACTAGTTTCGATTGAAATGTGGAAGCGAGAAATGCCAGAAGATGCGGTTTTGATGGATCTCCATGAGCAAATCTTAAATAAGCAGCATCAATTAAAGAATGAAAGAATCATGCTGAGCCGGATTGATGAAGAATGGAAGCTTGTGTATGACAAGTACACAGAAGTGAAGCGCACGATACGGGATAAGGGCATGCAGTTAAATATTTCCATGACATTGGAAGATCTAGGTGATGCACTTACTTCAGCACAAAGCTATATCGATTTTTTACATGAATTAAAAAATAATGATGTTAAGGTATTCGCAGCCAAAAAACATTTGCAAACGAATGTCCAACGGATTGCCGAGTTGGAAGAAGATCTTGATGTGTTAAATGGAGAACGGGGCCGAAAGGAAAGCCAGCGTGAAAAGATACTAGCGCTAATGGAATCGATCGACCTGCAGCTGCAATTGAAGGGGATCGATGAAGTAAGAAACAGGATACGTGAAGTCCAGAGGGTATTGAATGAAACGGAAGAAGCAATCGACCGAGTGCGGAGTGCTTTGCCTCAAAAAGAGTCAGACCTAGAACGCAACGAGGAAAAGCTCGCAGACAGCCAAAAAGATTTATTCTTTTGGAAGCAGATGAGTGAAGAATGGGGCAAAATGGTCGAAGAAGAAAAAAGAAGAAACTTCTTTCCGTTTGATGAAACAGCGGAATTCGGAAATATTTTGGAAAAGCATGAGCGATCTAAATTATCCGAATTGCTTACGAAGGTATTTATTAACGAGCAAGTACACTTAACGGAATACAGAATGTTTGAATATACCGAAGATGCTGAAATGCCGCTGTGGTTTGCTGAACCACAGGCCGATAAGTATGAGCCATTCATCAATGAGTGGCAGCAGCTAAAAGGCCGACGTCTGATTCAAATGGAATACCGCGGCCAGCGTGTCAGTCCTTATTATGTTTCTGCTGAGCTGAAAAAGGAGCTGGAGGAACAGCAGGGCTGGCTGGATGAACAGGATCGCAAATTGTATGAGGATATCATTTTAAACAGTGTCGGCATTATTTTAAGAAATCGGATTCAACGCGCACAGCAATGGGTGAAGGAAATGGATAAAATCATGGCAGATCGTGATAATTCTTCCGGACTGATCTTTTCCATTGCATGGAAGCCCCTGACGGCTGAATCTGAACAGGAATTGGATACAAAGGATTTGGTACAACTTTTACAGCGGAACAGCAAGTTTTTGAATGAAGAAGATCTCCAAAGAATTACGAAACACTTCCAATCACGAATCGGCAAAGCCAAGGAATTGATCCAGCTCAGAAATGAAGGTTCCACGCTGCATCAAGTTTTAAAAGAAGTACTCGACTACCGAAAATGGTTCACATTTGTGCTCTCGTTTAGCCGAGTGAATGAACCAAAGCGTGAGCTGTCAAATAATGCTTTCTTCAAGTTCAGTGGCGGTGAAAAAGCGATGGCAATGTACATTCCGTTATTTACCGCGGCTTACTCCCGATACAAGGAAGCAGGCGATATGGCTCCTTTCATCATCTCACTTGATGAAGCATTTGCTGGTGTGGATGAGAATAATATCCGTGACATGTTCGAGGTCGTCGAACAGCTTGGTTTCAATTACATCATGAATTCTCAAGCGTTATGGGGGGATTATGACACCATTTCCAGCCTGGCAATTTGCGAATTGGTACGGCCGAAAAATGCTGATTATGTCACGGTCATCCGCTATCAATGGGACGGAAAACAAAAGTCACTAGTCTTTGAGGAATCTATTGAGGAAATGATGATAAATGAATAGCAGATTTCGCGTTTTTAAGGAAGAACCGGGATTTATGAAGCTGTTCAGCTTGTTTCGTGACAAATACCGATCATTAGGCCGAAGTGGTGGATTCGTTAGCTTGAAAGGATTTGAGGAACCGGAGATCGAATCGATCGCCGGTTTCCTTGGCCTATCAGCTGCCGTCCTTCATGAAAAAGGCAGGATTGGTCTTGCCCAATTTGAAAATGAATTAGCGAACACCGGGTATTCTGATGTTAAGCTCATTGATCTGCTAGAAGCAATATTTGAAGAGCCACTGTTGTCTAAAAAAGAAGCAGCTGAAAAAATCCGGGGGCGGGAGAATGATTTTTTGGATTCTTTAAAAGAGGTTATGCCTAATGCAGATTGGTGGATTTCATGGCTCGGATCGAGAAGTTCCGATTCAAGATGGATTTGGTCTCTTTTTCATCAAAATGAACAGCAGCTTGCTGAAACAATGAAAAAAGTATTCTTTGCGTTTCAGTCATTGCCTGGTGAGGGACAATTCGAAAGGTTGCCGTTCTTTTCACAGAGGTCAACAGGCAATCCTCATTATTTTGATATCGCTAATATTGGCGGCAGATTACTGATTCATACACTTTCGGTCTATAAGAAAATAGCCGATCCAGAATTTCCCTTTCCAAAAAGCACGGAAGAAATCAATGATTTGCTTGCAGACTTTGGCTTACTAAGGGATGATCTTTGGAATTTTGTAACGGTAAACGGGTTCGTGGCATGGACACAGAAGGGGGTTCATCCTGTCTGGGAGGCAGCTGTCCAAACAGAAACAGTGTTAAATGTCCCAATGAAAGAACTCGGAAAGCTGGAAAAAATCCAACCTGCTTCCGGCAGCGCCGTTTGGATTGTCGAAAATTCCAGTGTTGCCTCGACGATAATGGATGCAGTACCCTACGCTCCCGTAGTATGCACACATGGACAGCTGCGTGCAGCAGGCTGGAGGCTTCTCGATAAATTGACCGCGGTCAATTGTACGTTGTTTTATTCCGGTGACCTTGATCCTGAAGGTATACTGATTGCCGACCGTTTAAAAAAAAGATACCAAAACCAGCTTGTATTGTGGAGAATGGACGCTACGGATTATGAAAAAAGTATTTCAGAAGAGGATGTTACCGAACGTATTTCAAAACTAGCAAGTGTTGATCCGCAAATTTGGAAGGAAATGATTCCTCTATTAACGGAAAAGAAAAAAGCGGGCTATCAGGAAGCGTTGGTGGATTTGCTGATCGGTGATATAAAGAAATACAGGGAATAAGCTTTGCTGTCGAAATCGTCCGAACTAGAGCCAAATTCGGACTGGTTTTGTCGGAAAAAGGGGAAAAGCTGTCCGAACTAGAGCAACTTCGGACAGTTTTTAACAAAAAAGCTTGCAAATAATGTTGATAGACTTTGTATTTTTCCTTTAATACCGACCATATAATAGGACTAACTTTCTGTAATAAGAGGTTTTTCGTTTATTGTAGGCGGATCTTGAGAGGTGGACCTCTTATTTATAGCTAATAAAAATATCATTCCGATGATACAAAGGGCACCTAGCCATTGAAAAATTCCAAATGGTTCTTTTAACCAAAAGACTGTCGTCAGTACGGCGGCTAGTGGTTCCATGCTGCCTAAGAGGCTTGATTCTTTCGGCTGCAGGCTTTGCAGGCTTTCGATATAGAACCAAAATGCAACCATTGTACCGAATAGGATGACGAAGATTAAATAAAGATAAGCTTCCAAATCTAGTGTTTCAATGTCTATTTGCCACGGTGGATGGATGAAGCCTAATGCAAAACCACCGATGATCATAGCCCATCCGACAACTACAAGCGAATCGTATTGTTTCAGTAACGGAACGGCATAAAGAGTATAAAATGCTAGTGCTATTCCAGATAAAACACCCCAAACAATAGCAGTTGCAGGCACTGATAATTGTGAAACGGACCCGTTCGTCAATAAAAAAAAGCTTCCCAAAAGCGCCAGAGTGACTGTCCACATGTCTGTTCGTGTGAAAACTGTCAGTTTGCGAAGAAGTAAGTATACAATGATCATAACTGGCGCCAGATACTGTAAGAGTGTCGCTACAGCAGCGTTTCCATGTTCAATGGAGGCCATATAGGTGTATTGAACGGATAACATACCAACTAAACCGAAGATGATAAAATGGAAGACAGTCTGGCGATTTTTCCAGACATCAAATATTTGGGAACGGTCCGCTCTAAAAAATTGAATTGCCAGTAGTAAAAAGCCCGCTATCAGCAGTCGGGTTGTAACCAACCAATTTACATCAATCTGATATTCGTCAAACAGCTTTTTTGCCACTGTTCCGCCGATCCCCCAAAATATCGCTCCCGTTATGACGAGGAAGATTCCCTTTCGCCTGTTCATCGATTCCCCCCCTTTTTCATGACAATAATTATAGTATATGACAGTTTCTATGATAAGTAGAGAAACTCACAAATAATACCTGAAAAAAAATACTATCTCAGAGAACCAATATTGCTTTTTACCCTCTACTATGAAAAAAGGATCAAAATTTGAGTTTCTTCAACATCTTTTGTATAATAGTAACAATGCGTATTTCGATCCTTTTATGTGACCCTCATGAAAACACGCCTTTTTGATTGATTTGATAACCCCTTATTATATCAAAAAGTCAGTTTTCGTGCTGGTTTCCCTTACCATTTTGTCTCTCTCTAAGAGGCTCTTTTATTGAATTATCAAGGATGTCACTTGGTGGTTCCCCCTTTATTTGCCTTTTCTAAACTTCCTGGCAATAAAATTCAATTAATGGTAAACCTATTTGTATGGACAATTTTACAAGAAAGAAGTGACTGGATGAATCCGATAGTAGAAGTGAGGAATGTTTCCAAGATTTTTGGGAAATCTCCTAAAGCATCAATTGATCTATTGAAGCAAGGAAAATCGAAAAAGGAAATTTTGAAACAGACAGGACAGACAGTTGGCGTTAATAATGTCAACTTCGAAATATACCCTGGAGAAATTTTTGTGATTATGGGTTTATCTGGAAGTGGGAAATCTACCTTAATCCGAATGTTCAACAGGCTTATTGATCCGACGATTGGGGAGATTTTTATTAACAATGAAGATATCGTCAAGATGAACAGTGCTCGATTAAGGGAAATCAGACAGAAGAAAATGAGCATGGTTTTTCAAAATTTCGCCTTGTTCCCACATAAAACGATTCGGGAGAATGCAGAGTATGGTCTAGAAATCAAGAAAGTACCCGTGGAAGAACGGCGAGAAAAAGCGATGAAAGCTTTGGAGAGTGTAGGCTTAAAAGGCTATGAAAACCAGCTTCCATCCCAGCTGAGCGGCGGCATGCAGCAGAGGGTTGGTCTTGCACGGGCGCTTGCCAGTGATACCGATATCATCTTAATGGATGAAGCCTTTAGCGCTCTTGACCCTTTAATCCGAAAAGACATGCAGGATGAATTGATTGAAATTCAAGAACAATACAAGAAAACCATTATTTTCATTACACATGACTTGGATGAGGCATTGCGGATCGGGGATCGAATTGCATTGATGAAGGACGGGAGCATCATTCAGCTTGGAACACCAGAACAAATTATGATGCAGCCTGCTAATGAATTTGTCGAAAAATTCGTTGAGGATGTTGATTTATCCAAAGTTTTAACAGCTTCACATGTTATGAAACGGGCGGAAAGAATCAGTGTTGACAGAGGTCCGCGGGTTGCTCTTGAAATTATGCGGAACCAAGGGTATTCCAGCATATTTGTTGTCGACCGCCATCGAAAACTGCTTGGGGCTTTGACCGCAGAGCAAGCCCGGCAGGCCATCGACCAGAACCTATCAATTTCTGCCGTAATGACAACTGAAATTCCAACGGTTACGGAGGATACATTATTGGCCGATCTTATGGATACGATGGCAACATCAAGTTTTCCAATCTCTGTAATTGATGAAGAAAAAAGAATGAAAGGAATCATCATCAGAGGTGCAGTCATAGGTGCTTTAGCCGGCAATAAAGATTCACTGAACGAAATGGAGGGAGACTTGACATGAATTTACCCAAAATCCCTCTTGGAAGTTGGATCGATTCCTTTGTGGAATGGATTACTATAGCATTTGCTGGTTTATTTTCCTTTATTACTGCGACAATCGATGGGTTATTGAACCTTATCGTTAATGTAGTAGGCGCAGGACCCCCGATTGTTTTCATCATCGTTCTTGCCTTATTGTTGGCCTATACAAGCAGATGGCAATTGGGAATCTTTACGTTTGTCAGCTTGTTATTGATAAATAATTTGGGATACTGGGAATCAGCGTTACAAACACTGGCGATTGTTCTGGTGTCGGGATTTCTGACAATCCTAATTGGGATCCCATTAGGAATTTGGAGTGCTCAAAATAAAACAGTGCAAAGAATTGTTATGCCGATTCTGGACTTCATGCAAACAATGCCTGCATTCGTATATTTGATTCCCTCCATTCTGTTTTTTGGAATCGGAGTTGTGCCGGGGATTATTGCTTCGTTTATTTTCGCAATTGCTCCAACCATCCGCATGACCAATCTTGGGATTCGCGAAGTTCCTAATGATCTGATTGAGGCGTCGGATGCCTTTGGTTCGACAAGCAGCCAAAAATTGTTCAAAGTCCAAATGCCATTGGCCACTCCAACCATTTTAGCTGGGGTTAACCAGAGCATCATGCTCGCTTTGTCGATGGTCGTTACGGCGTCGTTAGTTGGAGCACCTGGTCTTGGTGCAGATGTTTACCGGGCCGTCAGCCAAATAAACGTTGGTCAAGGGTTTGAAGCAGGGATATCGATTGTCTTTATTGCAATCATCCTCGATCGCCTGACGCAAAATCTGCGCAAGCCGGCATACGGCCATATCATTAAAGGGAAGTATGTTTTTTCTATTATCGTCGCACTTATCGTTGGAACCCTTGTTGTACAAGGCCTTGCCACTGAAAAGGATTTACCGGGAGATCCAAAGGCAATCGGTGGACAAACCAATTATGAAATAATCGGGATTGAACCTGGAGCAGGAATCATGAAACAGGCGAACAGCTCGATAACGGAATATGGACTGGATAATTGGAAGCTTGTAGAAGGATCTTCAGCAGCGATGATTGCAGAATTAAAGAAAGCCTATGAAAACAAGCAGCCAATCATCATCACCGGCTGGTCACCTCATTGGATGTTTTCAAAGTTTGATCTAAAGTATCTTGATGACCCGAAAGGTGTATTTGGCGGGGCCGAAGAAATCCATACTATCGTCAGGAAAGGCCTTGAACAAGATGCTCCAGGTGCTTATAAAATCCTTGATCAATTTTCCTGGGAGACGGGCGATATGGAAGCAGTGATGGTCTATATCGAAGAAGGAATGTCTCCAAGTGAAGCTGCTGAAAAATGGATTGCTGAAAATCAAGAGAAAGTATCTAAATGGACAAATGGTGCCGACAAGGGAAATGGCAAAAAAATGAACCTTGTCTATGTGGCTTGGGATACAGAAATCGCCAGTACGAACGTCATCGGCAAGGTTCTTGAACAGTATGGCTACGATGTCTCCCTCAGCCAGGTTGAAGTTGGTCCGATGTATGCCGGTGTTGCGAACGGCAGTTCCGATGCACTCGTTGGAGCTTGGCTGCCAAGTACCCATGAAGAATATTTTAATACCTACAAGAACGATTTCGTCGATCTCGGACTCAATCTAAAAGGAACAAAAAATGGCTTAGTCGTTCCAAAATATGTAGAAATTAATTCCATTGAAGAGTTAAAATAGCCTTGCAAGCAGGGGACAGTTCTAATTGACTGTCCTCTTTTTTATTGGTTTAAGGGGGCAATCAATCGCGAATTTATTTGCTTATACGGAAATAGAAGGAAAATGTCGAAATTTATTCCAAAAGTTTTATGATAATGATTGACAAAATCAGACAGAAAACTCAAAATAAAATTAGAGTAAAATTTTGGAGTTTTCGAACTTACCTCATGTGAAGCAGAAGGAACACACTTAGACCAAGGGTGACCTCTGCTTTTTTCATTTTCTAACGGAGGGATTATATGAATTTTATCGCTCACATTCGTGAAAGTGACAAAACGATTCAAACTGTTGAAGAACATTTGTTGGCAGCTAAAGAGTTAGCAGAAACATATGGAGAAAAGCTAGGGGTAAAGCATTTAACTGGTTTAGCTGGAATGCTGCATGACCTTGGTAAATACTCGAATGAATTTAGAGAATACATATTACAAGCAGTTAATAATCCTGCAGCACCTCCTAAACGTGGAAGCGTTGACCACTCAACGGCAGGAGGGAAATTATTATACGAATTGTTTCACAAAGATAATATTTCAAGATATAAGGGAGTTGTTGCTGAGATTGTCGGTAATGCCATCCTGTCGCATCACTCGTATTTGCAAGATTTTTTGAATCCGGAATTGGAATCTAATTATTTAAGTAGAGTACGCGATAAGGATTTAAAAGACTTTGAAATAACAAAGAAACTATTTTTTGAAAACGTTATCAGTGAGCAAGATTTTCATCATTTTGTGAATAAAGCAGCAATTGAATTAGAAGCGTTTTTGGCAAAAGAAAGTTCGGAAAACACTGAAAAACAATTAATGTTTTTAACAAAATTTATTTTTAGTTCGTTGATTGATGCAGACCGTACGAATACGAGACAATTTGAGGGAAATCGAACCAATGAAAAAACCATTGATCATGAAAAACTATTTTCTGTGTATTACGAGAAAGTTATCAATAAAATCAATACGTTCAAAAACGACTCTAACGCTGATCACCCTATTAATGTTTTAAGAACTGAGATGTCAGACCAATGTGATGTATTTGCGGAGAAACCATCAGGGATTTATACATTATCAATACCAACAGGCGGGGGAAAAACATTAGCAAGTTTACGTTATGCACTAAAACACGCCAAACTTTTCAATAAAAAAAGGATTATTTACATTGTTCCCTACACCACTATTATTGAACAAAATGCGCAAGAAGTTCGAGATATTTTACATGATTCAGGAAATATATTGGAACATCATTCCAATATAATTGAAAACGAAAATGAGAACGATGAATTGCAAGACGGGTTTATGAGTGTTCAGCAAAAATTAAAAATCGCAAAAGATAATTGGGATTCTCCCATTATTTTTACTACGATGGTTCAATTTTTGAATGTTTTTTATGCAAAAGGAAGCAGAAACATAAGGAGGTTACACAATTTAGCTGAATCGGTAATTATTTTTGACGAGGTACAGAAAGTTCCAATATCCTGTGTTTCTTTATTTAATCAGGCTTTGAATTTTTTAAAAACATATGCACAGTCTAGTATTGTTTTATGTACTGCAACTCAACCAGCGTTGGATTTTGTGGAAAATAAGTTAGAAATAAATCCGGATGCTGAGATTATTGGTCATCTTGATCAAGTAATTGAAGCTTTTAGGCGAGTAGAGATTATCGACTTGGCAACAAATCAAACCTTTACTAATGAAAAATTAGCAGATTTTATTGAGGCTAAAATGGAAGACGTCCAAAGTGTTTTAATTATATTAAATACAAAGACTGTCGTTAAAAACTTATACACAATTTTAAAGGAAAGGAATATCCAGGCTTCTGCTTATCATTTAAGTACTTCCATGTGTGCAGCACATCGAAATAATATATTAATTAAAGTTAAAGATGACCTTCTTTCCAAGAATAAAATCATTTGTATCAGTACCCAGCTAATTGAAGCTGGAGTCGATGTGAGTTTTGAATGTGTCATTCGCTCCTTAGCTGGTTTGGATTCTATTGCCCAAGCTGCTGGACGATGCAATCGACATGGAGAAAAAGATATTCAAAATGTTTATGTTATTGATCATGAGGAGGAAAACTTAAAACATTTAAAGGAAATTAGCGTGGGCAAACAGATATCAAAAAAAATTTTAGTCGATCTAAACCAAGATGCTTCAAATCATGGCGGACATATTCTATCAAAGCTCGCAATGGAAAGGTATTTTAAAGAATTTTACACTAAGTTTTCATCCGACTTAAATTATTTTATTCCTGGTTTGAATAAAACGATGACCGAATTATTGACGGCTAATAAAAATAAAAGCGGATTTTATCAAGCTTACAAGGCGAGGAATGGAGGCGTTCCTCCGTTATTTCTTGTCAACAGCTATAAAACGGCAGCAGAGCATTTTCAAGTTATTGAAGATTTGACAACATCTGTGATTGTACCTTTTGAAGATGGCAAAGAGATCATCGCAAATCTAAACAGTGATGGTTCCATTGATGATCTTACTCGATTACTACGCAAAGCCCAGCATTATACAATCAATCTTTTTAAATATGAACTGGACCAACTATCTAAAAATGATGGATTAGTGAGTTATTTGGATGGGAAAATTTTTGTGTTAAAAGCAGGAGCTTATGACAGAGAATTTGGACTTAATTTAGAAAACGATAGTCAGTTACCTTTGGAATATATTTGAAAAGCCTATCTATAGATAGGCTTTAACAAATAATATACTATATATTTCAATCCGCGCTAAGAAGAAAGCGACAACTTAATTATATCATATTAAAGAAAGTTTACAAAAAGTTCATATAATATATCATTTACATTTTTCTCAAAGAGGAGTATTGTTTAATTATAAAAAATATTTAGAATTTTTGGAGGTGAAATGATGAGAAATATGATTGAATTCGAAGTCTATGGAAAATATGCCTTATTCACAGATCCTTTAACAAAGATGGGGGGAGAAAAACTATCCTATCAAATCCCGACTTACCAGGCACTTAAAGGAATTGTAGAATCAATTTATTGGAAGCCTACGTTACTGATGGTTGTGGATGAAGTAAGGATAATGAATCCGATCCAAATGGAATCTAAAGGTATTCGTCCCATTGAATATGGGGGAGGAAATACACTAGCAAATTATACTTACCTAAAGGATGCTCGTTATCAAGTACGCGCACATTTTATCTTTAATCCATATCGACCAGACATGGCATTTGATCGAAACGAAAACAAACATTTTAATATCCTGAAACGATCTCTCCGAGCTGGAGGGAGAAGAGATGTTTTCTTAGGAACAAGGGAATGTCAAGCATATGTAGAACCTTGTGTTTTTGGCGAGGGGGAAGGTTTCTATGACCAAGGAGAAATCCATTATGGAACGATGATACATGGGATTAACTACCCTGATGAAACGGGAAGAAATGAAATGGAAGTTCGACTGTGGAATCCGGTGATGAAAGAGGGAATTATCAAGTTTCCACATCCAGACCAATGCACTTTAATAAGAAAAATTACAGAAATGCATCCAAAGAATTTCACAACTATCCAATCAGCAGACGAGCTTTTGAGTCAATTAGAGGAGGGAGGGAATAAATGAGTTGGTTATTAAACTTATATGAAACGTACGAATCAAATTTTGATCGAGTAGGAGTAGTTGAAAAGAAATCGAATGATCGAGAATTTACACTTTTGCCAATTTCTCATACAACACAAAATGCACATATTGAGGTAACGATCACAGAAGATGGAACTTTTCATTCCGCAAGGATACTAGATAAAAATGAAATGAACACATTAATTCCATGCACTGAAGGATCCGCAAATCGAGCAGGATCAAAAATTGCTCCTTATCCACTTCATGATAAGTTAAGTTATGTGGCAGGTGATTTTGTTGCATACGGTGGCAAAATAAAAAAAGAGGAACCCTTTACATACTATATCGCACAATTAAAAGAATGGGCAGAATCGCCGTATGCAGTATCAAAAGTGAAAAGTATTTATAACTATGTATCAAAAAGAACTTTAATTAAAGATTTAGTTGATTCGAAGATATTATTTCTCGATGGCAGTGGCTATTTAATCGAAACATGGGATAAAAAGTATGAGTCCACCTACGCAGAAAAGCCAGCTATTTTTTCCGTTGTAACTGGTGGGCAGGAAAGTGCTTTTATTCGATTTACTGTTTATTCTTCTAAAAAACTTTTAACAGAAGTTTGGAAGGATCAAGAAATGTATAATTCGTTCATTCGTTTTTATCAAGATTTATTAGGGGATAAAGATCTTTGTTATATAACAGGAAATTTTTTGCCTAGCACGGATAAACACGCCAATAAAATACGTAATTCGGGTGATAAAGCAAAGCTAATTTCAGCTAACGATACAAGCGGTTTCACATTTAGGGGGCGCTTTAATAAAAGTTCTGAAGTGGCAAGTATCAGTTATGAAGTGTCTCAAAAAGCACATAATGCGTTAAAATGGTTGATTAATCGCCAAGGGAAAGTGATTGATCAGCGGGTATTTCTTGTTTGGGGCAATGATGATCTTTCTATTCCTAATGTCACCGAAGATACTTTTTCAATTGATCCTGTGCCAATAGAAAGAGAAAAGATATCTCATACAAATCAAGAGTTTGCCAGAGAAATCGCGAAAGCTTTCGATGGGCACAAAAATAATTTAACGCTAAAATCAGAGGTTAATGTTTTATTACTTGATTCTGCCACTACAGGTCGATTAGCTGTATTATACTACCGTAATTTACACAAAGAGCTTTATTTAGAGAGGCTGAAAAACTGGCATTCTACTTGTGCTTGGATTCATCGCTACCGTAAAAATGACAATGGTGAATACGTCCATTTTTTTGGAGCACCGGCAACAAAAGACATTGCGTTTGCAGCATACGGACCAAAAGCTAACGAGAAGATTGTGAAAGGATTAATGGAGCGACTGCTACCCTGCATTATTGATAATAAAGTTATTCCATTAGACATTGTTAAAAACGCAATGAATCGGTCCTCCAATCCTGTATCAATGGAGAAATGGGAGTGGGAAAAAACGTTAAGTATTACTTGTGCATTGATTAATAAAATGGAGGGGTACAATGTGACATTGGACAAGGAAAATAAGGAACGGGATTATTTATTTGGTAGGTTGTTAGCGATTGCAGATGTACTAGAAAGAAGAGCTTTAGGGCCTGATGAAAACCGTTCAAGCAATGCAATTCGATATATGAACTCTTTTTCAAAAAGTCCTGCAAGAACATGGAAAACAATTCAAGAAAGTCTGCAGCCATATCAAGCAAGACTAGGTACAAAATCTCGATATTTATCCAGCCTTATAGATGAGGTAGCTTCCCAAATTGATTATGCAGATTTTAATAATAAACCATTATCAGGAAAATATTTATTAGGGTTTTATAGTCAACGGCATGAGTTGTATCAGAAAAAAGAAAATATAGAATAATAAAAAGGAGAATGAAAAAATGACAATTTTAGATCACAAAGTTGATTTTTCTGTAGTTTTGTCTGTAACAAAAGCGAATCCAAATGGAGATCCGCTTAATGGTAACCGTCCACGGCAAAATTATGATGGCCATGGTGAAATTTCAGATGTTGCCATAAAACGAAAAATCAGAAATCGTTTGCAAGACATGGGAGAATCTATTTTTGTACAATCAAATGACCGGTGTGTAGACGATTTTAAAAGCTTAAGAGAAAGAGCTGAATCAAACCCGGAATTATTGAAACTGTTAAAATCAAAAACTTCTACCAATGATGAATTTGCAAAAATTGCTTGCAATGAATGGATTGATGTAAGAAGTTTTGGACAGGTTTTTGCTTTTAAAGCTTCTGGTAGTGGAAGTGCGGTTTCAGTAGGTGTAAGGGGGCCGGTTTCTATCCATACTGCAACCAGTATTGATCCGATTGATATTACTAGTATGCAGATAACGAAAAGTGTCAATTCAGAACCTGGAAAAGAAAAAGGATCAGATACAATGGGTATGAAACATCGGGTGGATTTTGGGTTATATGTTTTTTACGGTAGTATTAACACACAGCTTGCTGAAAAAACGGGTTTTACAAATGAAGATGCAGAAAAAATCAAACAAGCTCTTGTTACACTTTTTGAAAATGATACATCTGCTGCAAGACCGGATGGAAGTATGGAAGTACACAAGCTAATTTGGTGGGAACATAATTCAAAGCTTGGTCAATATTCGTCAGCAAAAGTTCATCGTTCTATAAAAATTGAATCTAAAATGGACGAGCCGAGATCTTTTGATGATTACTCTATCGCAGTTGAGCATTTGGAAGGTTTAGAAGCTGAGATCATCGATGGTTTATGATGAAGAAAATGATTATTTGATGCTGTCAGGAATTCAACATTTTCAATTTTGCAAACGACAATGGGCGCTAATCCATATAGAGCAGCAGTGGGAAGAAAATGTTCGGACGGTAGAAGGACAGCATCTTCATCAAAAAGCGGATCAGCCATTTATTCGAGAAAAACGCGGGGATAAACTTATTGTTCGAGCGATGCCAGTTAGGTCGAACGAGCTAAAGATAACTGGAGTTTGCGATGTTGTTGAATTTATTCGAGATGAAAAAGGCGTTGAAATTAGCGGTTCAGAAGGAAAATATACCGCGTTTCCTATTGAGTACAAACGTGGGAAACCCAAATTGGACGATTCAGATGTCTTGCAGTTAACGGCACAAGCGATTTGTATTGAGGAAATGCTCTGTTGTGAGGTTAATCTGGGCTATATGTTTTATAATGAAATTAAACACAGAGTCAAAGTGCCATTAACGGAAAAATACAAATTGAAAGTAAAGACAATCGCTGCAGAAATGCATGAATATTATGATCGAAGGCATACGCCGAAAGTGAAAACAGGTTCATTTTGTAAAAATTGTTCCCTTCAAAATATTTGTTTACCGAAGTTAATGAATAAACAGTCTGTGAAAAGTTTTATTGATGGGAAGATCAATGAATGAAAAAATTATTAAACACGTTATTTATAACACAACCAGACGTTTACTTATCATTAGATGGGGATAATATTGTTCTTCTTAAAGAAAAAGAACAGTTAGGCAGGCTTCCTCTTCACAATTTAGAGGCAATCAACTCTTTTGGATATACTGGCGCTAGTCCGGCATTAATGGGTTACTGTGCTGAGAAAAACATTTCTATCGTTTTTTTTACGATGAACGGCAGATTTCTTGCAAGAGTCATAGGGAAAAGTAGAGAAAATGTTGTATTAAGAAAGAAACAATACCGAATATCTGATGATGAAGTAGTTTCTGCTAAAGTGGCGCGAAATTTTATTGTTGGGAAAATTTTCAATCATAAATGGATTCTTGAAAGAATAACGAGAGACTATCCGTTGCGAGTAGATGTGTCCCAATTCAAAGAGGTTTCAAAACAGTTGTCGGAGATAATTATTCAAGTTAGAAACTGTGAAGATTTAGAAAGGCTAAGAGGCCTTGAAGGACAAGCAGCCATTAGTTATAACAAAGTATTTAATCAAATGATTTTGCAGCAAAAAGAAGATTTCTCTTTTCAATTCCGTTCTCGTAGGCCACCTACTGATAATGTGAACGCCATGCTATCATTTGCTTATACTTTATTATCAAATGACATGGCGGCTGCTTTAGAAGGTGTAGGACTTGATGCCTATGTTGGTTTTTTACATCGAGACCGTCCGGGTAGAGCTTCTTTAGCATTAGATCTTATGGAAGAGCTTCGCGGTGTCTATGCTGATCGGTTTGTTCTATCATTAATCAATAAAAAAATTGTTAGTAAAGATGATTTTCATCAAAAAGAGAATGGGGCTGTTATAATGACAGACGATGCCAGAAAAAGGTTTTTAGGAGCTTGGCAATCCAGAAAACAGGAAAAAATTACGCATCCCTATCTTGGTGAAAAAATCTCCTGGGGATTAGTACCTCATGTGCAATCATTATTATTAGCCCGTTTTTTACGGGGTGACTTAGATGAGTACCCACCTTTTTTATGGAAGTAGGTGGATATTTTGTTAGTACTAATCACTTATGATGTCAGCACAATTAGTAATACTGGTCAAAAGAGACTACGAAAAGTTTCAAAAATATGTCAAAATTATGGACAACGAGTCCAGAATTCCGTTTTTGAATGTGTTGTCGATTCAACCCAATTCGCAGCTTTAAAAATTGAACTTGCGAATGTTATCGACAAAGAGAAGGATAGTCTTAGGTTTTATCAATTAGGCAATAATTACAAAAATAAAGTGGAACATTTAGGTATAAAAGAGTCGGTGGATGTAGAAGGTCCATTAATTTTTTAAGTGCGAATGGGAAGCGAACATGATTAGCTAAGGGGATTCGCACCTAAAATAACTGTTTGTTCTCCCGTTATTTGTAAAATATGTTTATGTCCTCTAATATTTTGGAGGAAATAGTGTGTTTTTGATCAAAATCCTCCCATAAATTAGGAGTCTATGGCCAAAAATCGCTGTCGCACCCTGTACGGGTGCGTGGATTGAAATTTTCCCTTTAATCATAGCTCCACTTGAAAATGCAGTCGCACCCTGTACGGGTGCGTGGATTGAAATTTGATTATGTGATTACCAGAAGCTCCATTATGTGTCGCACCCTGTACGGGTGCGTGGATTGAAATTCCAATGATATTATTTTGAGCATAACTACCACACTGTCGCACCCTGTACGGGTGCGTGGATTGAAATGGGAAACGTTTCCGTCTTGGCTTCCAATTGCTTCGTCGCACCCTGTACGGGTGCGTGGATTGAAATAATATTGCGTTTGCTTGATTGGCGTATTGGCTTAGTCGCACCCTGTACGGGTGCGTGGATTGAAATTAGTTTAACCGCATCTAATTCGTTTATTGCTGCTGTCGCACCCTGTACGGGTGCGTGGATTGAAATATCCAGTTTTTTGTCAATTGTGTCAACTGGTGCTAAGTCGCACCCTGTACGGGTGCGTGGATTGAAATAAAACAGAAATATCTGGAAATGCTTCTTTAATCGTCGCACCCTGTACGGGTGCGTGGATTGAAATGGTAACATACTAGGCTCTGCATCGAATATGTTCGTCGCACCCTGTACGGGTGCGTGGATTGAAATTTCAAACTCAATCCATACATAGTCGCCTTTCCTCGTCGCACCCTGTACGGGTGCGTGGATTGAAATTTACCAGTAATCTCAACTTTGAAGTTGAAATCACGTCGCACCCTGTACGGGTGCGTGGATTGAAATCCTTTCAGCAGTTTCACCCACGAAATCTTGACGTTGTCGCACCCTGTACGGGTGCGTGGATTGAAATTTCTGCTTGCTATCCGCTAACATAGTATGTAACGCGTCGCACCCTGTACGGGTGCGTGGATTGAAATTTTCCATGCTCTATACTCTGCTTTCAAGTCACGGTCGCACCCTGTACGGGTGCGTGGATTGAAATGGATCACACGAATTTTTAGAATCAATCCTAATCAGTCGCACCCTGTACGGGTGCGTGGATTGAAATCTTCGAACGTCTGGAGAGAGTCGCTGTACCAACGTTGTCGCACCCTGTACGGGTGCGTGGATTGAAATTCGATCTTTTATTTTATTGGCTAAACTATCGTCCGTCGCACCCTGTACGGGTGCGTGGATTGAAATTTAATATTGTTCGTGTGGGTATATCTGTCCCATGTCGCACCCTGTACGGGTGCGTGGATTGAAATCAAAATCCTAATTGATAGCCTGTAGTAAATTCTAGTCGCACCCTGTACGGGTGCGTGGATTGAAATTTTATCTAATATTAGTAATGTTATGGATCACTATTGTCGCACCCTGTACGGGTGCGTGGATTGAAATCCAACAATATGGAATCAGGCTGGAGACCAATAATTGTCGCACCCTGTACGGGTGCGTGGATTGAAATCACCTGATCTGTGATTTGGTATTGTCATTGAACCCGTCGCACCCTGTACGGGTGCGTGGATTGAAATCCATTACCAATTGTCGGTAGATTCATATACCGACATCGCACCCGTATAGAGTGCGAGGATTGAAGTGAAGAATCAGATACTATGGTATCTGATTCCGATGTTTGGCATTGTGTTCGTGTCTTTTGTTCTAGGTGAGGTGCTATTGAATTCTTGACGGTTCCTTATTTATGAAGGCTCACTATTGGTTAATCGCTTGTCGATTGTCAAAGACTTCTATTATTCCGATTAATTAAGTAATTAATGAATTAAAGGTTCTTGCAGGTGTGACTTTTGCTATACTCCATTGAGTAATCTATATGCTATGTTAATAGTGTTAAATACGTCATAAAGGAGTTTTTTTATGAGTTGTGGATGTTCTCAATTGAAGGATGGCAAAGCCATTGTCGACCATGTGAAAAGCAAAGGAAAAGAAAAAAATAAGCCGCGCATTGCCCATCAAATCGCCTGTGAATGCGGTGAAATGTTCACGATGGAAACGGTGATCACTAATTGCCCTAGCTGCGGCATGACATACGGCGTTACCCCGTGCAGTTCCGGGGATATCAATAAAGTGAAAGCAGCAGGAGTTCTGTATGCTTAATCATAACCACCCTTCCAAAGGGTGGTTTGCACAAAGGCTATAAGCCTATATTACCGGCCAGCGTCTAAAGGCGCTGGCTTTCATATAGAGCATTCAAGCCTCATTGCCTTTGCCTCTTTTGCATACCCCTTAAAGGAGTTCTTGTATTACTTGCCACCCTTAAAAGGGTCTTCGTATTCTTTCACACTTAATTTATCGAGAGCAATATCATGCTTTTCTTGCTCCTGTAAATACTTCCTTATTGTGGCCTCATTGAGTCCAACTGTACTAACATAATATCCTTCAGCCCAAAAATGACGATTTCCAAACTTGTATTTTAAATTTGCATGCTTATCAAACATACTTAAGATCTTTGCTATATAATTTGGCAGAAAAATGCAGGCTAAAAACGGTGCCATTTCTCGAATTATTTCTTGGGAAAGCGCAAAATATGACTTTCTTTTCAATCTTTGTCGAGTTTTAGGAATAGAATTTCCTCTGTGGATCTCTTGTGTAAACACCTTCACATGTATTCGCCTTTGGTTCATAGTAACAATGTTGTTTGTACTGTCCTGACCTAGGTTGATCATACCATGTAGGTGGACATGGTGCGTACGGATTGAAATACCAGAGTGCATACTTGGAAGGATGTTGTCTCCAATAATCCAAAGTTTGCTTTGCCAATCTTTTTTCCACACTTCTTGCCCTGTTATAAAAGACATTTCCTTTCTGTACTGCTTCAAACGAATAATTTCCACCCTGGATTTGGAAGATAACAGACGGTATCGTACGTAGATCTGTAAAATCCAGGCAATTGGATAATAATCGATTAACTATTACATTGCCCACCATCATCATTCCCAACTTACCTTCACCCTCGGCTTCTGCCCTCATCATCCTTGCCATCAATGCAACATCACTGTCTGTATACTTAACCCTTGGCATTTTAATCACCTCTACATAAGTATATTTATTACAGCCCGTCATCATGATAAATGAAAAAGTATGGGAGAAAAGGTTACACGGAATGTTTTTGAAAAAACATTTTTCGCTTATACATTAACTAGAGTAAATAAAATGATTTTCATACATGATAGTGATCTCTTTAGTTAAAGAAAAGAAATTTGTGTTTCTATAATATTATCGTTCCGAACTAATCTACTAGAACAATTAATATACAAAAATAGCATCTTATTTTTAATATTAAAAATTTTCTAAAATTAATCTTTACAGAAGTAGGGATTTTGTTATATAGTGTTACCAATATACAGGATCTTACGAAGGGGTGATAGTGTGAACCAAAGTGTCAACAGTTTACAATCAACATTTTTCACGGAAAAAGTGGTACTGGTTACAGGAGCTGCACATGGAATTGGCAAGGGAATCTGCAAAGCGTTTCTAATGCACGGGGCAACTGTGATTGCTACGGATAAATTGAACAAGGAACTTGCGGAAGTAAAAAGAGAACTTAATGATTTTAATAAAAATGAGAACCGTTTCGATACATATTCTTGTGACATCACAGAAGCCAAAAGTGTGAAAGAGTTGGTGGAGAATACAATTCAAAAATATAAAAAGATTGATATTTTAGTAAATAACGCTGGCGGTGTCTGTGGCCAAATTCATCAGCCAGTTGAAGAAGTAACCCCGGATCAGTGGAGAAAGATAGTTGCTGTCAATTTGGATGCTGTTTTTTATATGACAAAGGAAGTTGTTCCCTATATGAAAAAGCGGCATTATGGCCGGATCATTAATATTTCAAGCGGGGCTGGACGCAGTACAAGTCTCACAGGAATTCAAGCCTATGCAAGTGCTAAGGCGGGGCAGATCGGTTTCACGAGACAAATGGCTCAAGAACTTGGCCCATATGGAATCACTGTCAATAACGTAGCACCAGGATTTGTCATTTCAAATCCTTCTACCAAAAAACAGTGGCAAAGAATGACGGAGGAGGAACAGGCAAATCTAATCAAATCCATCTCAGTGAAGCGACTAGGAGAACCTGAAGATATTGCTCATCCGGTGCTGTTTTTTGCATCAGACTTTGCAAGCTATGTGAGCGGTCAAACCATTTCAGCAGATGGCGGTCAACAACTTTTTTAGGAGGTGTCTAATGGAAATCACAGTGATTGGTGCAGGCGCTATTGGCGGTGTACTAGGAGCCCATCTTATCAAGGCAGGCAATAAAGTAACATTTTGCGAAAAAGATCAGGAACATGTTTATGAAATGAATAGCAGCGGTCTACGAATCGAGGGACCGGATGAAACATTTACAGTAGAATGTGATGCTTATACTCCACAACAACTAGCAAAAGGAAACAACATTCTTGATACAGTTTTCCTTTGTGTTAAAGCACAGCATACAAAAGAAGCACTTGAGCCATTTTTACATCTTATTAAAGAAGAAACCATAGTCGTTTCTTTCCAAAATGGGCTGTGCGAGACTGAAATTGCCAGATTAATAGGAAAAGAAAAAACGATTGGCTGTTTCGTTAATTTTTCGGCGGACTACTTAGCGCCAGGCAGAATTCTTTATGGTGGAGTCGCAGCCCTCTATCTAGGGGAATTAGATGGAAAAATTAGTCAGCGAGTAATGAATTTGCAAAAAATACTTGAGTGTTGGGGGCCCGCCCAGATTACGGAAAATATTTGGGGTTATCTCTGGGGGAAAATGTCCTACGCTGGACTTTTATACGCGACAGCGTTAGTTGATGAAACTATGGCGGCCGTTGTAAGGAAAATGGACCTTAGGGATACATTGATGGAGCTTTGTTCCGAAATACTGGAGGTTGCCGATAAAGAGGGCGTTAAGTCTATCGGTTTTGATGATTGGGTTCCCGAACTTGTCTACCCCAGAGAGAGTCGCAATCAACAAGTTCTTGACAACCAGCTTGAAAAGCTTGCACAAAGAATGGCGTCAAATAAGAAAACAAAAAGTGGAATCTGGAGAGATCTTGCTGTCCGAAAAAGAAGAACAGAAGTTGATTCTCAATTGGTTCCCATTTTAGAAATAGGAGCAAGCCATCAGATACCTATGCCGTTAACGGAATTATTAGTGAAATTCATCAAAGAAATAGAATCTGGTACGCTCCAAATGGATTGGAGTCATTTATACAAACTTAAAGCCTTATATGAAAGTGGAGAAAAATATGCTGTTAAATCATGAAAATCTTTCTGACCATGTAGCAAAAATCATTAGAAAAATGATTCTAAACGGTTCATTAAAACCTGGAGAGAAAGTGAATCAAGCTCAGCTAGCTGAAAGTCTTAATATTTCAAGGGGACCGATAAGAGAGGCATTGAGATCGTTACAAAATGAAGGTTTGATCAAGCATGAAACGAATAAAGGAACGCACGTTACGACGCTTTCGTCTCAGGATGCATATGAGATTTATACGCTTAGGGCATTGCTTGAAGGCAAAGCAGCAGCGCTTGCAATTCCAAATTTAAACGGCAACGATTACAACAAACTGGAAGTTCTGATCGAAGAATTCAAAAATGCGATGGACGAGAAGGACTTGGAAACGGAAGCCAAATGTGACATCGATTTTCACCGCTTAATTGTCAATGCTTCCAAACATACAAGATTGATTCACATGCATCAGCAGCTGGACACACAAGTGGGAGCTATGTTTTTAACTGTTGCAAATACCCTTCCTATGAGAGCTGCTCTTGTAGTAGAAAACCACAAGAAATTACTGGATGCATTAAAGTCAAAGGATACAGTTAGGGTTAGCAGAGAATTTTCTAATCATTATGTCCACGCACTGAATGAACTAAAAGAAGGATATGACCTTCTGACAATATAAAGGTGGTGTCTTCATGTTACTCGAGCTGAAAAACGTGTCTCTTTCTCTTAAAAGAGATGGAAAATACGTGAAAATCCTAGATGAAATTTCTCTTCAAGTAAATAAAGGAGAAACAGTAGGAATTGTAGGGGAGTCAGGATGTGGAAAAAGTATGACGGCATTATCGATCATGCGCCTATTGCCAGAAAAAGCAAAGCTTGAAGGAGGCATCCTTCTTGAAAAAGAAGAAATATCTTCCTATTCTAAAAGGAAACTGGAAAAAATCAGAGGTGATAAAATGGCAATGATTTTCCAAGATCCTTTGACATCCCTGAATCCCCTTCACACAGTAGGCAGGCAGATTGAAGAAACGCTAATTCTTCATACGGATTTGAACAAGGAGCAACGAAAAAAACGTGTTATTGAGCTTTTAAACGAAGTAGGTTTGCCAAGAGCTGATGAAATTGCTTCGGATTATCCTCATCAATTATCTGGTGGAATGAGACAGAGGATCATGATTGCTGTTGCCATGGCATGCAACCCGAGTCTTTTAATCTGCGATGAACCAACGACTGCACTTGATGTAACTGTCCAAGCACAAATTCTTGATCTTATGAACCATCTTAAAGACGTGAACGAGATGGGAATTATTATGATTACCCATGATCTCGGTGTAGTTGCAGAGGTATGTGACCGCGTCATTGTCATGTACGCCGGAAAAATTGTCGAGCAGGCTGAGATAAAAGAGCTTTTTATAAATCCAAAGCACCCCTATACAAAGGGACTTCTTGATTCCATACCAAAACTTGCGATGAAAAAAACAAAACTTGGATCTATCCCGGGTATGGTTCCTTCTCCAGATAAAATGCCCAAAGGATGTCGCTTTTATGAACGTTGCAGCTCAGCAATGGAGATTTGCCGAGAGAAAACTCCTCCAATGAACTTGGTAGGAGAAGAGCATTTAGCAGCTTGCTGGTTATTTGAAGAAAAGGAGGGAGAAGCAAATGCCTCTTCTAGAAATAAAGGACTTGAAGCAACACTTCATCATTAAAAAAGGATTTCTAGGCGAGAAGAAGAAAGTGAAAGCCGTCAATGGAGTAAGCTTTAAAATGGAGCAAGGTGAAACGTTAGGAATTGTTGGTGAATCCGGGTGTGGAAAATCAAGCCTTGGCCGAACAATCCTCCAGTTAATTAAACCCACCTCCGGCGAAATTATTTTTAGCGGAAAAAATATCACCCACCTTCCAAGGAAGGAAATGAAAGCCTTGCGAAAGGATATGCAAATTGTCTTTCAGGATCCCTATGCTTCACTGAATCCAAGAAATACTGTTCGGACAATCCTTGAAACCCCTCTAATTGTTCATGGTGTAGGAAGCAGACTGGAAAGAGCAAAAATAGTCGAAAGCTTGATCGATAAAATAGGGATTCGTAAAGATCAGCTTGACCGATACCCTCACGAATTCTCTGGAGGACAAAGGCAAAGGATTGGAATTGCCCGTGCGCTCACATTGAACCCCAAATTAATTATAGCAGATGAGCCTGTTTCAGCACTTGATGTATCGGTTCAGTCTCAGGTACTGAATCTAATGGTTGATCTGCAGAAAGAATTTAATTTGAGCTACTTGTTTATCTCTCATGACCTTTCCGTTGTACAGCATATATCTGACAGAGTAGCTGTAATGTATTTAGGTAAAATAGTGGAAATCGCTGATGTAGAAGAGCTCTATCGAAATCCGTTACACCCCTATACAAAGGCTTTGCTGACTGCTGTTCCTCTTCCTGATCCAACAAAAAAGCGTGACAGAATTATTTTGCAAGGAGATCTGCCAAGTCCAACTAACCCTCCAACAGGCTGTGCTTTTCATACACGCTGTCCAGTAGCTACTCCTGAATGCAAAGTAGAAACGCCTGAGCTCAGGGAAAAAGTGATGGGACACTGGGCTTCTTGTATCCATGTACATCCTGAGCAGAGTTCCAAATCAAAAGTGAACATTTCTTAATCTTGAAGGAGGAGAGCTAAATGGATGCATTACGTTATACGCTAAAAAGAATTCTGCTCATGATTCCCATTCTAATCGGAATTAGCATGTTAACGTTCTTTATTTCGAATACTATACCCGGAGATCCAGCCCGTTTGGCTGCTGGTCCATATGCAGATGCAAAAGTAATCGAGGAACTACAGGAAAAAATGGGACTGAATGATCCAGTGTATATTCAATATTTCCGTTACATGAAAAGTTTGTTGCAAGGGGATCTTGGGAATTCTAACTATTCACATCAGCCAGTCATGGAAGATATCAAACAGTATTTCCCGGCAACCCTGGAATTAACTTTCTTCTCAATGTTTATCACAATTTTGATTGGTATTCCTTTAGGTGTAATAAGTGCGAGTAAGAAAGATAAAATTGCGGATCAATTTGCCAGAGTATTGGCACTTATTGGGGTAGCGATGCCGGCATTTTGGTTGGGTATCATCCTTCTATTATTCTTTTACTTAAAGCTAGGGGTATTGCCTGGTTCTGGCCGTCTAGATACAGGTCTAGCTCCCCCTGAAACGATTACAGGTATGTACACCATCGATGCCATTCTCACTGGGAATTGGACAGTTTTTACATCAGCGGTAATTCATTTAATCCTACCGGGCATCACACAAGCAGCTGTTACAATCGGGATGATTACAAGAATGACACGGTCTTCCATGTTAGAAGTTTTAAGGAGCGATTATATCAGAACAGCATTTGCAAAAGGAGGATCAGAAAAGCGGGTGCTGTATGGCCACGCATTAAGGAACGGGATGATGCCGATCATGACACTCCTCGGCATGACTTTTGGCCACTCACTCGGAGGGAGTGTCCTTGTTGAATCGGTATTCTCATGGCCCGGACTAGGAAAGTATGCAGTCAATGCCATTACCTATCTAGACTTTCCAGCTGTTATGGCCGTAACGATTCTTATCGCTGTTCTGTTCATTATTGTAAACCTTGTTATCGATATTCTCTATCAAGTTGTCGATCCTCGACTTAATTATGAGTAAAAGGAGGTAGGAAAAGTGAGCAGACGGATTCTGCAAAGTCCTTTAACAATAGTAGGGATTTTTCTAGTAGCACTAATCATTATATTAGCTATATTCGCACCATGGATTGCTCCAAGGGATCCCCTAGAGGTAAATCTTGGGCAAAAATTGCTGCCTCCTAGTTCAGAGCACTGGTTTGGAACAGACGAAGTTGGAAGAGATATTTTAAGCCGGATTATCTTTGGTACAAGAATCTCATTAAAGATAGGATTAATGGTCGTATTAATATCCTTCCCGATTGGGACCATCCTTGGAGCCGTCGCTGGCTATGTTGGTGGTATAGTAGACCAGATCATTATGAGGCTTACGGATATCTTTCTTAGCTTTCCAGGTATCATCCTATCAATGTCTATCGCCGCAGCTCTTGGACCATCGATTGAAAATGTTCTGCTAGCATTGGCTATCACCTGGTGGCCATGGTATACACGGATTGTTCGCTCGTCTGTCCTATCCATTAGGAGCTCAGAGTTTATTGAATCCGCCAAAGCAATTGGAGCAAATCCACTCAGAATTCTTTTTAAAGAGATCATTCCTAATGCTATTGCTCCAGCTAGTATTCAAGCGAGTCTAGATTTAGGTTTCGTTATTCTTGCAGCAGCAGGACTTAGTTTTATCGGTTTGGGAGCGCAGCCTCCGTCTCCTGAATGGGGAGCCATGTTATCCTCAAGCAGAGAAATTTTACGGGATGCCTGGTGGGCAGCTACATTCCCCGGTTTGGCGATTCTGTTGACTGTCTTAGGATTTAACTTATTGGGTGATGGTATGAGAGATTTGTTTGATCCCAAAAACAGGTAAATATATTAAAGGGTAGAAAGGGGGGATTTTTGCTTTTTGAAGCTTAGCAAGTAGAAAGAAAGTTCACTAAAAAAACTGGGGGGAAACTAATGAAGAGGAAAAGTATTTTATTTAAGGTGATGACCATGGCGTTGATCCTATTGCTTGCGTTGACTGGATGTAACAAATATAACCAGGATTCGACAACACCTGCAGGGGGGGGAAACAAAGATCAGAAGAATGAAACGCCAGCAGAACCTCAGGGTTCAGGAAATCCAGAAGTCTTCAATTTCGCCACCAACCAGGATATACCTCACCTTGACCCACATGGCACTGCTGCTAATACCTCATTTCGTGTTACTTATATGCTTTATGATCGGCTTGTAACTTATGATGGTACAGATACAGAAGTAAAACCTCAAATTGCAGAAAAGTGGGATATATCTGATGATGGATTAACGTATACATTTTACCTGAATAAGGAAGCGAAGTTCCACGACGGATCTCCGGTTACGGCTGAGGCTGTTCAATATTCATTTACCCGGGCAATTGATATCGGGAAATCTGCCGCCGGTCAATTTCACAAGGTTATTTCAAAGGATAGCTTTGAGATCGTTGATGACTACACAATCAAAATCACTTTAGATCAACCTTTTGCACCTTTCTTGAAAACGTTGGGGACCGTTTTTGCCAACATCGTGAATCCAAAGCTTGCTGATAACCACGGCAATGATCTTGGCGAAAGTTATCTTGCTGATAAAGAAATGGGTTCTGGTCCATACGTTCTGGAAAGCTGGGATCGCGGCCAAAAGATAGTTTTAAAAGCAAATGAGGATTACTGGGGAGAAGTACCTAAGTTAAAAACCGTCAATATCATGATTGTCAATGAACCTTCAACCGCAAGATTAATGCTGGAAAAAGGAGAAGTCGATTTACTGGACTACACTATGCTTTCTCCTGATGTTATGAAGCAGATGGAAGGGACAGAAGGAATCGATATTATCACACAACCTGGGTACCAGATTGATGATATTGCAATTAACATGGAGAAGAAACCCCTTGATAATGTTAAGGTACGACAGGCATTGGCATACGCAGTAAACTACGATTCTATTAATAATGATATTCTTCTAGGAGCCGGTAAGCGTATCGGCGGAATCATTCCTGAGGGAATGTTCGGTTATAATCCAGATGTAAAACAATATGATTTTGACCTAGATAAAGCGAAAGCTCTTCTCGAAGAAGCTGGACTTGGAAATGGTTTTGAAACGGAAATCTTGATCTCTGAGAATAATGAGGTGCGTAAGAACATTGCAGTCATGATGCAATCAGACCTAAAAAAGATAGGCATAGACCTTAAAATCAAAACATTGGCATGGCCGACTTTCCTAGAAACCGTTACTTCTGGAGGCCATCAATTAGCACTGGCTGCATGGACACCAGATTATGCTGATCCTGATTATAATCTCTGGTATTTTGCTCATTCTTCCAGCAAGGGTCCCGGCTTTAATCTAGCGTTTTATGAAAACAGTAAAGTCGATCAGTTGCTTGAAGAAGGCAGAAAGACTGTTGATGAAGGTAGACGGGAGGAGGTTTATCAGGAAATCCAAGCTATTATGAGTGAAGAAGTACCGTATATCTTCCCTGCACAGCGATTAGTACAGGCTACACAAAGATCATGGGTAAAAGGGTATGAAATCAACCCGATGAATACATGGTATGTACCGTTCCAGAAGATGACGAAGGAATAAATGATCAACCGACCGCAGAACTTCATCATATGTATGTGGTCGGTTTGTTTCATCAAAGTCAGGAGGGAAAAAACAATGTGGAGTTTTGGAAATTTCGATGTTGATAAAGGAAAGAAAATTAAAGGGTACCTGGAGTTTGAGGATATGGAAGAAAAACTTCCTGTCTTTCTCATTAATGGAGAAAGGGAAGGGCCAACCGTGCTTGTGTTAGGTGGTATACATGGATGCGAATATACTTCCATTGACGCTGCATTGGAACTAGCAAGGGAATTGAAACCTAGTGAAATAAACGGGAAATTAGCAGTTATCCCTATAGCCAACCCAGCAGCGTTTTACTCTAGAAGTATTTATGTACACCCTGAAGACCAAAAAAACCTTAATCGGATGTTCCCTGGAAAAATTGATGGAACAGTCTCCGAGAGATTAGCATATTCCCTAAATAAAACTGCGATTCAAGCAGCTGATTATTTGATTGATCTTCATGGTGGAGACATGATTGAAGCGCTTGTTCCCTTTACTATCTTTCAAGTTACTAATGACAAAGTTTTAACAGAGCAATCAAAAAAATTAGCCTCTTTGTTGGGAATTGAATACGTAGTTGGTTCAACCGGTCAGGTTGGTGGATCTACCTACAGTTCAGCGGCAGAGCAAGGAAAAGTTGCCATTATTGCAGAGGCAGGTCAACAAGGCATACTAGATCATGGTAAATCTAAACTTCTTCAAGATGGGGTGAAAAACGCCTTCCGTTCAATAGGCATGATGAATGGAGATGTATTAGTATCTCAATCGAAACAGTTGCGAACCTTTAACTGGTCATTTGCCGATTACTCAGGTTTATGGTATCCAACAGTCGAGATTGGTCAAAAGGTAAAACAAGGAGATTTGATTGGAAAAATCACCAATGAATTTGGGGATACCGTAAAGGAATATCATGCAGGTGCTGGCGGGATCATCCTTTTTCTCGTCACAGCACTGGCGATTAATAAGAATGATCCATTACTGGCGATTGGTAATGAATAATGAAATGGTCTGAACTATCGATTTTAGAAGTGGCTGATTTATACAGGAAAAAAGAATTGTCTCCGGTTGAATTTGTCGGCAGAACTTTTGAAAAGCTTCATGAACTCGAATCTGGACTGAACAGTTTTATTACGGTCTTGGAATCTGAAGCGATGGAAGCAGCGGAAGAAGCTGAGAATGTATTTTTAAGAAATGAAACGAAACATGTTTTATACGGCATTCCGTACAGCGTGAAGGATCTCTATTATACAAAAGGTGTCAAAACGACATGCGGGTCCCGGATTCTGAAAGATTATATTCCTGATACCACTGCCCCATTGGTATCAAAGTTGAACAATTGCGGTGCAGTTCTCATTGGAAAAACAAATATGTTGGAGTTTGCCTATGGAATTGTTCACCCTGATTATGGCCAGACAAACAATCCGTTTGATGTGTCAAAGACTGCAGGAGGATCCAGCGGTGGATCGGCTGCATCGGTGGCCGCCGGGATAGGGTTATTTTCCCTTGGTTCAGATACAGGAGGATCGATAAGGATTCCCGCTTCTTATTGTGGGATCTCAGGGCTTAAACCTACAAAGGGTATGCTATCGCTCGAAGGAATATTTCCTTTATCACCCTCACTCGACCATGCAGGTCCCATGGCAAGAAGTTCCGAAGATATATTGGTGATAATGGATGCACTTGTGCCGGACTTTCTAGCTGCAAAGTTTCCAAACAATCATCAAAAGATCATTGGAATTCTTCCAGCAGAAAAAATATCAGAAGTTACAGCCGAGGTAGCAAGTATTTATAAAGAGGCATTGGAAAAAGTTCAGAAACTGGGATGGACTTTACAGGAAATCGACTTAAAATATTTAGATTTTACAGAAGAGATGGTTATGAATGTGCTTTTACCTGAAGCGGCTATCATTCATGAAAAATGGATCTCCCGGAAAAACGAATATGCTCCTTTAACCTATAAACAGATTGAAGCTGGTATAGTACATCGATCGCTTGATTACTTAAAAGCGAAAAATGAATTAGTGAATGCCAGGGAGGATGTAGATCGAGTATTGAAAGACGTGGATTTTCTGCTCACTCCTACAGTACCTTATCCTGCCCCTGATGAGGACCCCCCCCTTGAGGGAGATAATGAAATGAAATTTACCGGGCTATTCAATGTAACAGGACATCCAGCTATCACGATTAATGCAGGGTTTACTAACAGCAAGCTTCCGGTTGGACTACAGCTTGTCGGCGGATGTTTCGAGGACAAAAAAATGATTGAAGCAGCAATGGAAATAGAGCATATGCTATCCAATCAATGAAAGGAAACTAGATGCATGTCTGCTATTTTAAAGTATCTTAAAGAGCACAATAACCAAATTACTGACACTTTGTTTCGGTTGACAAAGGCCGAGTCGCCTTCCCACACAAAAGCATTGGTGGATGAGTGTGGTAACATCCTCAGAGAGGAATATGAGAGACTGGTAGGCGGTTCCGTTGAAAAAATCGAAAAAGGAGAAGTAGGCAATCAATACAAATTTACGTATGGAACTGGGGACGAAGAAGGTCAAATTCTAGTAATTGGGCACATGGATACGGTTTGGGACGTGGGGGCACTGCCAATAAAACAGGAAGGAGACCTGCTTTATGGTCCAGGTGTCTTTGATATGAAAGGCGGTCTCACGATTACACTTTGGGCATTAAAGGCTTTGAAAGAAACGGGTGCTCAGCTTAGCAGAAAAATCATCTTTCTGGTTACTAGTGACGAGGAAATAGGAAGTATCCATTCGAAGGAAATCATTCTAGCAGAAGCAAAAAAAAGCTCCGTCGTATTTGTTCCGGAATCAAGTATCGGACCGGATGGGGCAGTAAAAACCGAAAGAAAAGGAGCAGCGCAGTTTCTCATGAAAGTGGAAGGGATTTCCGGGCATGCAGGGATCAATGCGTGGGATGGTGCAAGTGCTATAGAAGAACTGGCTCACCAAATACTAGATTTAAAAAAACTAGCAAATCGTGAAGAAGGAATTTCAGTTAATATCGGTGTTGTGAATGGTGGAACTCGAGGAAATGTCATTGCAAAGGAAGCATTTGCAGAAATTGACGTTCGTATTACGAAAAAGGCACAGGTAGAAAAGATTACAGAAGCAATTTTGAATAGGCCAGTTTTTATTAATGGAACAAATGTCGAGGTGCTTGGAGAAATCGATCGATACCCTCTTGAACGGACAGAAGCAGTGATTCAATTATATGAGGAGCTGAAGGGAATTGCTTCAGCCCATGGATACGATTTGGAGGAAGGAGCATCCGGCGGCGCAAGCGACGGGAATTTCACCTCTGGGATTGGCATCCCAACAATCGATGGACTTGGTCCACTTGGGGATGGAGCCCATTCAGAGCAGGAACATGTCGATTTGTCTAATCTTCCATACAGGTCAGCCCTGCTGGCTGAGATTATCCAAAAATATGCTAACAAATAAGAAGGAAGTGCTGATTAATGTACATGATGGATTTAACTTCAGCGAAATATAAAGAGATAAAAAAGTCTGTGGATACAGTATTACTGCCTATTGGGATGATTGAAATGCATGGGCACCATTGTTCGCTTGGAACGGATGTTTGGATACCACGTGAATTTGTTCGGCGCTTGGACGCGAAAATTGGAGATCGAGTAATGATGGCACCTGAAGTTGCTTACGGTCATTCTTGGAGTCTTGCTCCCTTTGAAGGAACAATAGATATTTCTGCAGAAGCTTTTTCACATTATGTCTTCGAAATTGGAAAAGAGTTCCACCGGAATGGATTTGAACAAATAGTTTTGTTCAATGGGCATGGTGGAAACATTCCAAGTTTGGCTATTGTAACAGAAAAACTTGCTGATTTAGGAATGAACGTATTAACTATTAATTGGTGGGTGGATTATCGTGAACAAATCCTTGAAATTACGAAAGGACCTGGTCACGGAGGGGAAGATGAAACTTCCTTAATTCTGGCCATTGATGAAAAACTTGCTGATCCTACACTTGCTGGTAACAACCAAATAAAGATGAATCCGAAAATTAAGTTCGAGAAATCTGGCCTGAAATTATTTAAAGATGGCTATTTAGGCAATGCTGGAGCAGCAACGGCTGAAAAAGGTGAAAGATTATATGAAATGATGCTTGAACTTGTCATATCCGATCTGGAAGATCTATGGAGGGTAGCATATGAATCGCTCTATTAAGGAGGAAAAAAAGATGTTGAGATGGTCAGATGAAGCAGTTGGAGAAAAAATTGTGAATATCGTTGTCAGTTTGAATGAGCAGGCCCAAAAATTATATAGCCAGGAAGTAGCTACAGCTAGTTATAGTGACGTGAAGCCTTCGCTTTTTAGCTTTGATAAGATTGGTGATGAACTGGATGAGGTAGAAAATGCACTACTATCGAAAGAAGGCCATGAAGGAGAATATATGAGAGCGATGACGAATGGATTCCGTTATTTTGCTCGAAGTCTGCAGGGTGATAATGTCCCATATGACGAACTAATTGCCAACATCCAAGAATTGCCGACCACCTTAATAACCAATCAGCAAATAGAGCATGCAAGAGATCTTGTTGAAAAAGGTTTGTCAGATATTGGATATAAAGGAAACTTATTTGAAAAAACAGCGGCCTGGCGTTCCGATACATTGATTGATCCTGAACAGGTGACAACTGTAGCTGAAAAATTTCGTGAAACTAGTAAGCTAGGAACAATGAAGAGAGTGGTTGAACTGCCAGAAGAAGATGGAATCGATTGGATTAAGTCGACCAGGGGAGTTTTTTGGAGCGGATATTCAAAGTATACAGGTAGCTTCCGAGGGAATTTAACTTTTAATATTGACCGGCCATGGACAGAGCCAATTCTAGCACAAATCATGGCACATGAAGGCTATCCTGGACATCAGGCATTCTACTGTCGGTGGGATTACTTATACCAGCAAGGAAGACTACCACTTGAAGCTTCGTATTACCTAATCAACAGTCCAACCAATGCATTGTTTGAAGGTGGACCTGAAACAGCCTTGAGTTTTCTTGGCTGGGATGATGTAAATGAAGAAACTCCTGGTGTGACAGATGAACAAAAACAACAGTATTTGCTTGCAAGGAATTATCTAGATTACCAAAGGATGTTTACAACTAACGCCTGCTATCTGTATAATCTCGGCCAGGTATCCAAGGAAGAAACGATAGATTATTTAATTAACAGAGGTGGCATTACCGAGATTGAAGCAAACAACGCCTTCCGGTTCTTCTCGGATCCTATACAAAAAACTTATTTCCCTTGCTACTATTATGGCCGCTGGATGGTAGGGAATGCCTATAAAGAAACTCCTAAAGAAAAACGAAAAGAGTATTTCACTATTCTCTATGACACACCACATACAACAAAAACTTTTATCAAAGCCATCAGCAAGCTTCACGGGGAAGAATTTAATGCATTTCATACGATGAAACAATAAAAACGGGAGACTTTTTATTAAGCTCCCTTTCTTTGTAATATTTCTAGTCTGTATGAAAGTATTTTATCCGATAACTAAAAAATCGATGAATATATTGGAATTATCCAGAAATGAATTCCTAGAATCGGAATAAAGGGGTGGAATCTTGGATAAGTTGACGGTAGTGGAAAGAGAAATCCTATCTCTTATAGATTCAAATCAATTGATGGATTATAACAAGGAAATTGCCAAAGAAGTAAGGCTGTCAGGATCTGAGGAAGAGCTCCGCGCTTTCAAGTTTGTTCAAAAGACTTTGAAAAGTTTCGGCTTAGAAACGGAACTTTCTTTTCATGAAGCATATATTTCTCTGCCGGGAAAAGCGAGATGCATGATAGGGGATATCGAACTTCCTTGTATTACTCATTCCATGGCTCCGTCCACTGAAGAAGGTGGGTTAAGAGGCGAGCCTGTTTACATTGGTAAGCTTGAGGAACGTAAACTTCCTCAAATTTACAGGAAAATCCCTGTTATTGAAGGGATTGCAAGTCCGGTTGAAATAGGAAAGCTTTATGAAGCGGGTGCTATTGGAGCTATTTTTATTAATGGACCTTACACACATGAGATGATTGTTTCGACTGTTTGGGGAAGTCCAACTACTGAAAACATCTCTCAATTGCCGAAAATTCCTGTCGTTTCTATTAATGATGACAGTGGGGAAATTCTTTTACAACTCATTAAAGAGGGCAAGGACCAGGTGGAACTACAAACCGTGGTTGAAACAAAATGGACAGCAATACCAACATTGACTGCTGAATTGAAAGGCAAAGAAGAGTCTGACCATTTTGTTTTATTTAGTGGACATATTGATTCGTGGCATTATGGAGCAATGGATAATGGCTCAGCAAATGCTACAATGTTAGAAGTGGCAAGAGTGCTTTCAAACTACCAAGAGCAGATGAAACGGTCGCTACGTTTTGCTTTTTGGTCTGGACATTCACATGGAAGATATGCCGGATCACAGGCATACTGCGACCGTCATTGGGAAGAAATTCACGAAAATTGTGTCATGCATTTTTATATTGATTCTGTAGGAGGAAAGGGAGCTACCATTCTAAGCGAAAGCAATTGCATGAGCGAAACGAAGGATATAGCGTCCCATTATGTGAAAGAGATTTCCGGACAGGATTTTATCGGAAGCAGATATGGAAAATATGCAGACCAATCCTTCTGGGGAGCGGGGGTACCTTCATTGTTCATGGGGATGTCAGAGCAACCGCTATCAAATGATCCGAAATCTCAAAAAGTGTTTCAAGTTTTTGCTGGTAAGGAGGCAGGAGGATTTGGCTGGTGGTGGCATACCGTTGAAGACACAATCGATAAAATAGATCCTGAGAATCTAAAACGAGATTGTGAAATTTACACCCTCTCTATTTTTAAAGTATTAACTGATTCTATACTGCCTATTAATCAGCTGGAAGCAGTAAAAGAAATCAAAAAAACAATGAGAGATTATCATGCTGTTGCAGGGGAGAAGATTGATTTTAGTTTATCGCTAGAACGCTTGAACCAACTAGAGGATACTCTTTCCAAAGCATATACCATTTTGTCGTCATCGGATCTGCCGCCTGAAAAACAGAAAGAAATAAATAAGAGAATTATAGCAATCTCTCGCATTTTGGTGCCTCTTAACTATGTTAAATCCGATATTTTCGAACATGATGCAGCTATAGGTACACGACCAATACCAGCACTTTCTCAAATTTACAAAATTACTGACTACGAAAAGGGAACACAGGACTACCATTTACTGCAGACATCGATAATTAGACAGATTGCGAAAGTGAACTATTATCTAAAAAGATCACTCGTTGAGGCTAGAGATTTATTAACTACAGTATCAAAATCGAATAGGCTATAATAATCAACCTCCAAATAAAACCACCTGCCAGGCGATTATGCACCTGGCAGGTGATTTATTTTTGAACTCCGATGAAAGGTAAACTGGTTTTTTCCAGCTTTTTTAGAAGCATACAGTGCTTTGTCTGCATAACTAATGACAGTAAAGGGATCAAGATCGTGCTCTGGCCAAATTGCGCATCCGATACTGCATCCAACCGTAAGCCGTTCATCCATGATGTGATAAGGTTGGTTTATGTTATGGATGAGTTCGTTCGCAATATTTGCAAGACCAGATTCTCCTGACTCTGATGGTGTATCGAGTATTACAAGGAACTCATCGCCGCCGAGCCTGTAAATCTTATCCGTCTTACCTGTACTTTCTTTCAGTCTATTCGCTACTTCCTGAAGCAATAAATCCCCAGCATGATGTCCATGCGTATCATTGATGTTCTTAAAACCGTCCAGATCCAAGTACATAAAAGACAGAGACTGATTCGTCAATTTTGCTATTTTCATAAAATGATCAAATGCTACACGGTTACCTAATCCGGTTAATTGATCCTGATTGGCGAGGGTTTCCATTTTTCCTAAATTGGACTCGGTCTGGAGCAAAGAGTCTACGAGATCCCGAATAGAACCGGATAGAAGTTCAAGGTCTTTTATTCCTTTTATATAAGGAATGACTGCTTCATTCCCCGTTCTCAGGCTATGGGCTGCTTTTGAAATTTTCTTTAAAGGATTGGTAACGTAACCGGCAAGAAACCAGCCGAAGATTGCAAAGATGACAGCAGAAATCGTGCCTATTATGATAATGTAGGATTTCAGATGATCAACAGGCGAAAACGCATGCTCTGTAGGGATGCGGACAATTACTTTCCAGCCGAGACCAGTATAATCATAATTTCCATCCCCGACGGCAAATCCAGTCAGATATTCTTTACCATCTGGCCATTTTTCCACAAGCCAGCTGTTAGCTCCCTTTTTTGCACGATCAACGCTTTGGATCTCAAGAACTTTTCCCAACATTTCGTCTGGTCCCAACAGAATGGTATCGTCCAAACCGCTCACCACAAACACTTCCGCTCCACTTAGTTCATCTTTTAAAGGTTGGACAACCGCATCCTTTACTTGCTCTAACCATTCCCAGCTTAAATGCGCTGCCAGCACTCCGGTAATATTTCCATTTTTATCAGTCAAAGGCCTGCTGATATCGACGAATTGCAAAGGTTCTTCAGAGGTGCTTGACAGCAGGTTCGTAAGGAGGAAGGCATCATGGACATCCCCCGTATATGTTCCTTTTCTTCCTTCTTGATAAACTGGTCGATTTGATATGTCAGTGCCAACCAGGATTTGGTCTGACGCTGCAACCACCTTACCGGCTGAGTCAGTCATTCCAATCCAGGAAAATACGTGTATGCTTGATTTTAGTTGATCCATTAATGCTTGAGCTGTTTGGAGATCCTCCTGTGATCTAATATCATCTATTTGGCTTAAGACTTCAACCTCTCCAATGCGTGACCACATGAATGAATCAAGCTTATCTGCCATAAGAAAGGCAGTAGTAGACAGACTATTCCCAATTTCTCTTTTGATTGTTTCCCCCGAATGTCTGCTGATCGCTATGCTCAACAGCATGGTAAGCGCAATAATGATGACACCAAAAAATAGAGCCATATAGGCTCGAAGATTGATTTTCATATAAAAATTCCTTTCGTGCACATGCAAAAAATCTCTACTTGTTTATTTCGACATATTTTGCAGATTCTTTAGTAGAGTGTTATGTAAATTTTTAAACGAGTCCCCAGATGGATGGTCATGCCAATTCGGGCATATGGGCTTGTTTTTCCGGTTCTGGGACGAACGAGAGTATGATCATGCCAATGACAAAGAGAATGACGAGGCTGAAAACACCAATGCTTGAATTTCCTGTAAGCTGTGCTGTCAGACCAACCATAAGCGGTCCCATAATCGAAGCGAACTTCCCAAAGATATTATAGAAACCAAAAAATTCATTTGCATTTGCTTTCGGGACCAATTTTGCAAAATAGGAACGGCTTAGTGCTTGGATGCCACCCTGTGAAGTCGCGACAAGCATTGCTAGAATCCAGAAATCAGTCGTGGTTTCAAGGAAGTAGGCGTAAATACAGACAAAAATATAAACGATGATTCCAACATAAAGCATTTTTTTCCCAGTAAACCGTTCGGATAATTTACCAAACAAAATTGCAAACGGCCAGGCAACAACTTGCGTAACGAAAAGGATGATTAATAGGTTGGTAGAACTGATTCCTAGATCCGTTCCATAGGCTGTTGACATCGTAATAATTGTTCCCACACCGTCAATATAAAAGAAATAAGCTAATAAAAATAGAAATAATGCCTTATATTGGCGAATTTCCTTGAAAGTTTTCCCTAAACGTCTAAAGCTTTGCAGAACCAACTGGGGTTCACGCTCGATATAATGCTTCTGCTGGACATTTTTAAACAAAGGAATCGAGAAAAGCCCCCACCATAACGCAGTGATAAGAAAAGACGTCTGGCTTGCCAAGGTCATCGAAACCGGCAATACCTTTGTCTGAGCGAGAATAATGATCGCGATGCTGATGATAAACGGGATCGTACTTCCGATGTAGCCCATTCCATACCCGCGTGCAGACACTCGATTCATCCTTTCATCGGTCGTAACGTCCACGATGAACGCATCGTAAAACACATTGGACCCGGTCGAACCAAGTACTGCTAATGTATAAATCACCAGAAGCATGAGCCAGTTTTCGTTTGGCACAAAAGCTAGTCCAGCAGTAAATACAAGTCCCAATGTGAAGAAAATAGTGAAGAATCGTTTCTTCATTCCTTGGTAATCTGCGATCGTTCCGAGAATCGGTCCAATCAAGGCGAGAATGAAGGTGGCGATGGCAATCGTATATCCAAGATAAGCTGTTGAATTCGACAGGCTAACACCTGCTTCGGTTGCAGAAGCCTTGTAAAACAGTGGGAAAACAGCTGTAGAAATGATGATCGAATAAGCCGAACTAGCCCAGTCATAGCGGATCCAACTGCTTTCTTCCTTCGAAAAACTTTTCATCTTTTTGCCCCCAATACCTTTATATTTTTGAATTGCACGTCCCACTTGAATTCGCCTTTAAATCTGGAATTACCTCTATTTTCATTTTTTACAGATCCAAAAGGTCTTCGATAACCCGGCCGTCTGTATCGCCAAGGTCCAGTCCAAGCAAACGCGCAAAGGTAGGACCTTCGTCCACAAGATGCATGGAACGGACGGAAATTCCGGGGCGAATTCCTTTTCCTGCTGCAAAGAAAACGGTGTGATAATCAGCTTTTTCAGGGGAATAGCCATGACAGGCAAGCGTATATTTTTTGCTCAGGGCATCCTGTTCGCTGACATCTTCTATGTAAGCACCGTCGAGGGCCTCGCTAAAATAGAAGCCTCGGGCCGCTTCAAGCATTTTAAAGACGGTACCATCTGCACCCATCCTATTTGCTTCCTGGCCGGTGATAATTTTTTCGATTCCGTTGGATTGGTCTAGAAGTAGCTTAGACAGCAGTTCTGTTACCGTCTTTTTAGTGTCAATATCGTTCTCCTTATTTACGTAAATATACGCTGATCCGTCACAGCTTTTGCAGTATGCTTTCCATTCTGTCACTTTGCCGGCACCATTAACGTGGATTAGTCCCAGTTCCTTTAATAAAACGTTCAATTTCACGACTTTAGACTCATCAAGGGCACTGTGATCACCGAGTAGAACAAAGGTAGTGTTTTCAAAAATACCGGCTTCCTTGGTGGCATCAAGGATTTTACCCAATCTTTGGTCATGACGGTACAGTGCGTCCTGTGCTTCTTTTGATGAAAAGCCGTGCATATGTCGTTGAGAATCCAGGTCGACAAAGTGGACCAGCATCAGATCAGGCTTCTTCCTTTTAATTGTTTCCACTGTGGCTGCCAGTACAAAATCATCTAACTCTGGCTGACTGAGTCCTTTTCGAATGTGGCCAAATTTAGAATTCATCTCTAGTTGATACAGGGGACTTCCGTTGAATAGAGAAACAGGAATCTGGTGATGCCAACGCCTATTCGCAAAAATTTCGGGCATATTGTAGTCGATGTCGGCTTTTGCCGTGACAGGCCAGAGCAGGGCAGCTGTTTTCATACCTGCCTTTTTCGCCTCATCATAAAGGGTTGTCCCTCTAATATGGCGACGATGCCAATACCAGTCCGGCGAAATTCTCCCCGGCTGGATGAATGTATTGTTCACGATGCCATGACGATTAGGGAAGTTCCCCGTCACAATTGTCGCATGACACGGATAAGTCACAGAAGGATATATTGTTTCTACTTTTGTACAATAGGAACTTTTTTCAATGAATGCTTTGAAATTAGGCAGCTCCCTGAGCAACGGGACATCATGCTCAGAAAGGCAGTCGAATGAAATAACAATTAAATGGTCTGTCAGTTTTGTCATGGAGACCTCCGAATGATGGATATATTCTTAATATATCATCATATAGAAAATGCTGCAGTTCTTTTTAGAACATCCACACAAGGCAGACAGATTAACCAAGACAGCGTGGTCGGCAGCTGCATATCGGAAAAAGACCGAGCGGGTAGTATTATTATAAAAAGTGGTGATCCTTTTGGATTCTCCACTTTTTATAATATGGTATAGAAAGTGATGTTATGTTATTTTGACAGGTTTGGGGAAGTTGAGCGAAAAGTTGTCAAGAAAACCATGTTATTTTGACAGATTCGGCGGGAGCAGGGGCAAAGCTGTCAAATGAAAACCACCAATTCACATTGGTGGTTTTCATTTGTTACCGTTTCTTCTTTTTACCAGGATCCGTAGCTAAGACTGGTTTCGTTTTCGATTCAAGTGCTAGCTGTACATGGAATGTTTTCTCGTCAATTGCCACTACTTTGGTAACTTTCCCTTTCCATCCCTTGATTTTCACATCATCCCCAACAGTCGGAATCTGTTGGCGGAGCTGATTGAGAAGCTCCTTTCTATTTTCAAAAAAATGGACAACATACATAGCAAATCACCTGTTTTCTATAAATTCCTATCACTAATTTATGGACGGGTTGCTAGGTTTAGAACAGATTGGTAGTACGAATTTTAATAGGTGGCAGAAAGTTTTCTGAAACAGTTATAAAAGGAAAAATGAGTGATTTGTCGAATAATACTTTGTTAGGAATTGACGAGGAGGAGTATGAATGTTTTTATACAAAATAGATGACGAATTATCATTAAAGCAGGCAGAATTGAATGACGCAGAACGACTTTTTGAATTAACCGAGAGTGGCCGGGAATATTTAAAAATGTGGCTGCCATGGCTTGATTTTACAGTGACTGTTGATGATACAAGGGAGTTCATCAAGGGCTCGATGTTAGGTTATGCCGAAAACAGAAGCTTAACGACAGTGATTATATATAAAAGCGAAATTGTGGGTACTGCTGGATTTAATAACATCAATTGGTCAAACAAAACAGCGTACATTGGCTATTGGCTAGGGCATGACTATCAGGGAAAAGGAATCATGACCAGAGTGGCTAAGGGATTGACTGACTACGCTTTCCAACTTCTAAAGTTGAATAAAGTAGAAATCAGGGCAGCGGAGGAAAATAAAAAGAGTAGGAGTATTCCCGAACGGTTAGGATTTGTGAAGGAAGGAAGAATCAGGCAGGCAGAATGGTTGTACGATCATTATGTAGATCTCATCGTATACGGTGTTTTAGCTGACGAGTGGGATAAACATCAATAAAATAGAAAAAAAAACATTTTAAAAAATCCGGTCTGGTCAATTTTCCGCCAAGTTGGTTATAAAACAGTTTTTAAGTAACCATAATATTATTATGTAAACTTCTGCACACAAAAAAACCTCAGAGAAACCATACTCTGAGGTTTTTAGTGTTGTTAAAATTGAAAAAGCCAAGAGTCATTTATTTAAGGCAGCAAAAAGATATCATGAAAAGGCGGACTGTCGAGTTTTGACTGTTTTAAATATCCTTCCTCTACTAAAGCATCCAACCCTTTTTGGATTTCCTCTGGTTTGACTCCAAATAGATCTGCAACCTTTACGGTTGAGATGGTCATATACTTTGGTTTTTTGGCTGATGACTGAATCATTGTTTGAACACGTTGCAGCAATTGGTTGGTATCCATGAAATCACCTCATTTTTTTAAAATATTGTCTGATGCTAAATAATTTTCCCTGTAATGTAAATATTATTTAGAGAAATGAAAAGGAGTTGAATGTTCTGTGGCATACCTTCCACCTTACAAAATTGCACAACTGACCGTTGAAAATGGACAGAAAAAAGCGAATCTTCCTTTTTCAAGTGTACTCGTATTAGGTTTTCTCGGCGGAGCTTTCATATCCCTTGGCTACCTGCTTGATATTCGGGTTATTGCCAGTCTGCCAGAGGAATGGGGTTCCCTTAACTCATTGATCGGTGCGGCTGTTTTTCCTGTAGGACTTATTTTGATCATCATTGGTGGCGGGGAGCTGTTGACAGGAAATATGATGGCTGTTTCCATGGCTTATTTGTCAAGACGAATTTCGTTAGGATTACTATTGAAGAATTGGTTTTGGATTACTATATTTAACTTTATTGGAGCCTTGTTTATTGCTTATTTCTTCGGCCAGGTTGCGGAATTGACATCTGCTGGCCCTTACCTTGACAAAACGGTGGCGATTGCCGGCGGGAAACTAGAAGATGGTTTCTTTCCATCACTCGTCTCGGCAATTGGCTGTAATTGGCTAGTTGGCTTAGCTGTTTGGCTTGCATACGGTGCCGAGGATATCGGCGGTAAAATCCTGGCGATCTGGTTTCCAATCATGGCGTTTGTTGCGATTGGTTTCCAGCACGTTGTCGCCAATATGTTCGTCATTCCAGCAGCAATCTTCTCTGGCTATTACAGCTGGATTGATTTTATCAGGAATTTTATTCCGGTATTTCTTGGCAATGCAATAGGGGGCTCTGTATTTGTCTCGATGTTTTATTGGATTGCTTACCGTGGAACTATGGAAACGGAATCCCAGAAGGAATCAAAGCGAAAGCCAAACCATGCGGGAACAAAATGGTTTACCTTCCCGAAAGCAGGATTAAGGAGGCAAGGAAATGAGTAATTCAAAATTTACCATTGAAATCAACGGCAAAGAATACAATGCCGTGGAGGGACAGCGAATTTTAGAAGTCGCAAGGGCGGAAGAGGTATTTGTTCCTGGCGTCTGCTACCATCCAGACTTGGGAACCATCCAGACATGTGATACATGCTATGTGATGGTGGATGGGCAATTGACACGGTCCTGCACGATGAAGGTCGCGCCAGGGATGAAAATCGATACGGTGTCTGATCAAGTGAAGAAAGCCCAGTATGAGGCGATGTCTAGAATTCTTAAAAATCATGAACTGTATTGTACCGTTTGTGATAATAACAACGGCAACTGCACAATCCATAACACAGTAGAAGATATGGGACTAGCCCATCAGAAGTACCCATTTGAAGCAAAACCGTATCCACCTGATAATTCTCATCCTTTTTACCGTTACGAGCCTGATCAGTGCATTCTTTGCGGACGTTGTGTGGAAGCCTGCCAGGATCTTCAGGTGAATGAAACCCTCACGATTGACTGGAGCCGGGAAGTGCCAAGGGTTATATGGGACAATGACGTTCCGATCGACCAATCCTCTTGTGTTTCCTGCGGACATTGTGTGAATGTATGTCCTTGTAACGCTCTCATGGAAAAATCAATGCTTGGCAATGCTGGATTTTTGACGGGGATTGCTCCAAATATACTAGCCCCAATGATCGATATGACCAAAGAAGTGGAACCTGGATATCGTGAAATTTTTGCTGTATCTGAAGTGGAAGCAGCAATGCGAAAGGCTCGAATTAAACGGACAAAGACAGTCTGTACTTATTGCGGAGTCGGATGCAGCTTCGAGGTCTGGACGAAGGACCGGGAAATCTTGAAGATTCAGACGAAAACAGAAGCTCCAGTTAATGGAATCTCAACTTGTGTAAAAGGAAAATTCGGCTGGGATTACGTAAACAGTGAAGAACGGCTAACAAAACCGCTCATTCGGAAAGGGGAAGAATTTGTTGAAGCAACATGGGATGAAGCACTCTCCCTGATTGCCGAAAATCTATCTAAAATTAAAGAAGAGCATGGTCCAGATGCGATTGGCTATATCGCTTCATCCAAATGCTCAAATGAGGAAAACTTCCTGTTTCAAAAGTTTGCCCGTGGAATCATGGGGACCAATAATGTCGACAATTGCTCCAGATACTGTCAGTCTCCAGCGACGACTGGATTGATGCGGACTGTAGGCCTTGGCGGAGATTCAGGAACCATGGAAGATATCATGGCTTCTGATCTTGTCATCGTAGTAGGCGCTAATCCGGCTGAATCACATCCTGTTTTAGCGACTAGAATCAAGCGTGCCCACAAGCTCCATGGACAAAAGCTTGTCGTCGTGGATTTAAGGGAGAATGAACTGGCAGAGCGTGCCGATTTATTTCTTCATCCAAAGCCAGGAACTGACATCATCATGCTGAATGCGATTGCCAAATACTTTCTTGATCAAGGCTGGGAGGATGCAAGTTTTCTTCAAGAGCGTGTCAATGGTTTAGAAGAATACAAGTCGTCGCTTAAAAAATTCTCCCTTGAATATGCGGTGGAAAAAACCGGTCTCACTATGGAACAGCTGCTTCGTCTTGTCAAAATGATCAAGGAAGCAAAATCAGTCTCGATCCTCTGGGCTATGGGTGTTACGCAGCATATGGGGGCATCGGATACTAGCACCGCTATTTCCAATTTGCTGCTGGTAACTGGAAACTATGGGCGGACCGGTACAGGAGCTTATCCATTACGGGGGCATAACAATGTCCAGGGAGCATGTGATTTTGGGACACTTCCACCATGGATGCCTGGGTATGAGCCGGTAAATGATGAGACAGTCCGGGCTAAGTATAAGGCAGCGTGGGGAGTCGATTTGCCTGAAAATCCTGGTTATGACAACCATCATATGGTGGAGGCCATTAGCAAAGGGAAGATGAAAGCACTCTATCTATTTGGCGAGGATATGGCCATAGTGGACGCCAATTCAAACTATGTCCATTCAACTTTTGAAAAACTCGACTTCTTTGTAGTCCAAGATATGTTCTTCAGCAAAACCGCTCAATTTGCGGATGTTGTGTTACCTGCTGCACCAAGTTTAGAAAAGGATGGAACGTTCACGAACACTGAAAGGCGGATTCAGAGGTTCTACAAAGTATTTGAACCACTGGGAGACTCAAAGCCGGACTGGCTTATTTTCCAGGAACTAGCAAACCGACTGGGAGCAGACTGGAACTACCAGCACCCCTCTGAAATTATGGACGAAGCGGCCAAGCTTGCCAATCTATTCGCGGGAGTTAGCTATCAACGACTGGAGGAATGGGAATCGCTTGTATGGCCGGTAAAAGCGGATGGAACGGACACTCCGTTGCTTTATACCGAAAAATTCGCTTTCCCAGATGGAAAGGCAAGGCTCGTGCCTGTTGATTGGACTATACCATTTGACCCTGGCGCGGATTTTGATTTGCATCTCAATAACGGACGCATACTTGAACATTTCCACGAAGGCAATATGACTAACAAAACCGAGGGGATTGTGCACAAAGTACCTGATGTATGGCTCGAGATTTCACCTGAGCTTGCAGCTGAACGAAGTCTCGAGGATGGAGCACTTGTCGGGCTGACTTCGCCGTATGGCCATGTTGAAGTTCGGGTTATTGTAACGGACAGAGTAAAAGGGCATGAATTGTATTTGCCAATGAATACTGCCGATGATAACGAGGCTGTGAACAGGCTGACAAGCAGCTATCACGATATCATTACCCATACTCCTGCCTATAAGGAAATGGGAGTGAAAATGGTGGTGTTAGAACTTTCAGGAGTGCCGCCGCTTCCGAAACATAACCACCGTTATGGCAATCGAATTCCGCAGATCAGCGTGAAGGTAGAGGAAAAATGGCAGCGCTCCGACTATACACCCATTTCAGAAATAGATGACTTAAAGGAGGGATTTTATGGCGAAAGCGATCAGGCTAATTAGTAGACAGGTCCGGAATGAAACGGAAGAACGAGCTCAGGCAGCGGAAGAAATCTTGAAGTCGCTGGCTGACAATAAGGATGCCGTCCTGTCAATGATTGAAATGGCGAAAGAACTTCATGAAATGAAAGTCTTTGAGACAGCAGGAGCATTGTTGAAGCAGCGAAATGAGGTGGGAGTCATTGCCATGCAACAGGTCAATCAGCCTGCCGTGCACAATGTCATTAAAAGCGGTTTCGGATTGTTCCAATTTCTTGGCGGATTGCAGCCAGCCCAGCTTGAGACCCTTTTAAATGGTGTTACGCTTGGGTTGAAGCGAATGTCGCAAACTGGAGAACAAGGCAAGAAGCAAAGCCTCTGGAAAATGAGAATCAGGCTACGAAGTCCAGCAATCCGGGCTGCGATGACCACGATGGTAGATTTTATGGAGGGAATGGGGGAGGCCTTCCTAAGGAGCAGGGAAAAACGCGAATAGGGGGGAGTCACTGTGCAAGAAAAAATTTTCAAAATCAGTAATTTACATTCCGACGAAGATGCTCGTAAATTGACAGGAGCGATGCTTGACGTCTGGGGAATTTCCCAGGCAGAAGCAAGCACGCAGCACAAAACAGTTACCATCAAATTCGACGAAAGAATGTCTTCACAGGAAGACTTTAAACAGGCGGTGCGGGAAGCCGGTTTTGATCTGATTAGTGAATAACTACATTAAAAGAGGTGACAAAGATGAGAATATGCGAAGTTTGCGGGAGAAAAGAAGGCTTTGAAGAATACAAAGAAGATCTGTTCCAAGCTGTGATGCTCCATGTTTGCGACAGCTGCCGTGAGGATCGGAAAACTCAGCCGTTAGGAGATTGGGCATATTGATCGCGGAAGCAATTGCGGGTAATAGGTCGAGCGACAAATGAAGCTGAACCGAGGTGGCAGACGATGGAACCTATTGAAGTGAAACGGGAAATCATCCGGTACGGAAATGGACTTGCAGAACGAGTGGAAGACAGTATTGTTACAGAACACCCAGTGACAATCAAAATCAATGGCACAGAGTTTGCTACGATCGTTTGTTCACCTGATTTTATTGAGGACCTTGTCATCGGCTTTTTGGCATCTGAAGGCGTGATTCGAAAGTATGAGGATTTAGAAACGATCTGGATAGAAGAAAAGTCTGGCACAGCCCATGTTAAAACGAAAAAGATCAATCCATATTACCTTACTTTCCAAGGGAAAAGATATATTACATCCTGTTGTGGAGCAGGAAGGCAGGGCTACGTTTTTATTAACGATGCTCTGACTGCGAAAAAGATGGATCAAGTAAGAGTAACGATTTCATCTCAGGAATGTTTTTCTTTGATGAAGGACATGCAGGAATCATCCCAAGTGTTTCAAAATACGGGAGGAGTTCATAATGCGGCACTTTGCCAATCAGATAAAGTAATAATCTCAAGAATGGATATTGGCAGGCATAATGCTTTGGATAAAATTTATGGTCACTGCCTGAAAAACAGCATTCCACTTTCGGACAAAGTTCTTGCCTTTAGCGGGAGGATTTCTGCGGAAATCCTCCTAAAGGCATCCAAAATTGGCTGCGAGATTGTATTATCGAAATCTGCGCCTACAGAACTGGCCTTAAAGCTTGCAGAGGATCTGGGCATTACTACAATCGGCTTTGTTCGAGATGAATCCCTTAATGTGTACACTGGACAGGAAAGAGTATTCTTGGATTAATCCAAAGGAATTGGAAGTTATTTTTTGGATAGTTTAAGTTTTTCCCAAAATATACACGGTTGTCCTCATTGATATCTGGGTATATAACCTGTAAGAATGAGGAGGGATGTCTCATGAGTAAATTACTAAAAACAGCTATCAAATGGGGACCTGTTCTATATCCGATCGTCAAGAAAATAATGGACAGCAGGAAAACTTCCAAACTTTCCTCCAGATAAAACCAATGAAGGCCGTACAATGTCTGAAAAATGGCGATGTACGGTCTTTCTATGTATAATATCTATTTAGACCCGTTGTTCATGTTATAATAATGAAATAAAATAAATTTTTTCGTTTTTAAAGGAAGGTATCTATGGTTGAGGATCATATAACGAGAATTGAAATGAATGGCAAGGAATACATATTAATCGGTACGGCGCATGTATCGAGGCACAGCGCAGAGCAGGTAAAGGAAGTTATCGAGGCTGAGATGCCAGATTCCGTATGTGTGGAGTTAGATGAACAGCGTTATAAAACGATTACGGAAGGCTCTAAGTGGCAGGAAATGGATATCATTCAGGTCATTAAGGAAAAAAAGGCCTCGTTGTTACTGATGAATTTAGCTATCTCTTCGTTCCAAAATCGAATGGCGAGGGAACTTGGCATCAAAGCAGGCCAGGAAATGATTCAGGGGATTGAATCAGCAAAGGAAGTCGGTGCCCAGCTTATTCTAGCTGATCGTAATATTCAGATTACTTTTTCACGAATCTGGGGCAATCTAGGATTAAAAGGGAAGGCTCTCCTGCTTAGTCAAGTTATCACCAGCATCTTCAGCAAAGACAGCATCTCTGAGGAAGATCTTGAAAAGCTGAAGCAACAGGATACAATCAACGCTATGCTAAATGAGTTTACCGAGGCTTTTCCTCGTTTAAAAAAGCCGTTGATCGATGAACGCGATCAATATTTAGCTCAAAAAATTAAGGATGCACCAGGACAAAAAATTGTTGCTGTCCTTGGTGCAGCCCATATACCTGGCATCAAGGAACAGATTAAAAAAGACCATGACCTGAAAAAACTAAGGGAGGTTCCGCCAAAATCCAACTGGCCAAAAATCATCGGATGGAGTCTTCCAGTGTTTATTCTGGCAATCATCGTCTATACATTTTTAGCTAATCCTTCTGCGGGTTTTTCCCAGACGTTCAGTTGGATTCTATGGCATGGGAGCCTTTCAGCTCTGGGAGCAGCCATTGCCATGGGACATCCGTTAACCATCCTGACTGCATTTCTAGTAGCTCCGATTACATCGTTGAACCCGTTGCTTGCAGCAGGCTGGTTTGCCGGGCTAACACAAGCGTATATCCGCAGGCCAAGCGTGAAGGACTTCGGATCCCTTTCCGAGGATGTTTTCAGTGTAAAAGGGTTCTGGAGAAATAAAGTCAGCCGTATTTTGCTGATTGTTGTCCTTGCCAATCTTGGTAGCTCCATCGGAACTTTCATTGGTGGTGCCGATGTCATCCGGGTATTTCTAGAAAATTTATAAAATGACGGAACGGAACCATTAACAGGTTCCGTTTATTTGTGGCTTGACGAATAATTCTAAAGAAAAAGTGAAGAGAATGTGAAAAAACAAGATTAAATATGAACATTTTGTGACATTTTTTCGTAAATTCTGTTAATATTAACAGTACAAACGAAAAAGTGGAGGAATGAGAAGTGAGGAAACTTCTTATGTACTTTTATTTCATTGTTGGTATTTACTGTATTGTAAGCGGATTCTTGGCGGTGGTCTCGCATGGATTCCAACATGTTATCCTGTCACTGTGTCTAGCTGTCTTTAATTTTGGGATGTTTATTTTGTTTAAAAAAGAAGGGAGGATTCCTCAGCTTAGGTTAATTAAAGGACATAAAAGGGAAATAGCATAGACTTATCGGTTGATCTTTAAAATCAAAACAAAAAAACCAGACTCAGTGAGAGCCTGGTTTTTGTTTCTAATGCGAATGTCCGGACGTCATGACCCAGATAGAGCCTGCAACTATAACCACTGCAATGAACGCTGAATAGATAATATTGATATTGTTTGCGATTCGATCATTGCTTTCGTTGATGTGCATGAACATATATAGCTGGATACCGGCTTGGATAACTGCCAGTGTTCCAATGATCCACATAACGGCCGTCATGGAGAGGGAACTTTGCAGAGCAATCCATGCTGCTCCGAACGTCAAGACAAGCGACATGAAAAATCCGATGACATGACTGATTGGGAAGCCCTTAGAATGATTATCCATATTACATCACCAACCCTCTTAAATATACGAAAGTGAAGATGAAAATCCAAACGACGTCAAGGAAATGCCAGTAAAGCCCGAAGATAAACGTCTTGCGGGCAGTCACTGGAGTCAACCCTCTTTGCAGCATTTGGATGATCAGCAGGATAGCCCAACCGATCCCGATCGTAACATGCAGTCCATGCGTTCCCAGCAGGACGAAGAAGCTGGAAAGGAATGCGCTTGTTTGCATCGTTGCGCCTTCATGTACATAGTTTATGAACTCGCGGATCTCCATGAATAAGAATCCACCGCCGAGTAATAATGTAAAGACAAGCCACATCAACATGCCTTTCTTATTGCTGCGTCGCATCTCAAAAATCGAAATTCCCATCGTAAAACTGCTCGTTAATAGCAGGAAGGTTTGAATCAAAACGTCTTTTACGATAAAGAGATCACTCTGTCCTGGACCTCCTGCATGGCGTTCACTAAGGACACCATATACGCCAAAAAGAGTAGCGAAAAGTACTATTTCTGCTCCAAGGAAGATCCAGAAGCCAAGAATATTCATTCTATTTTGTTCTGTTTGGTATTCGAGCGGCAAAGCGGCGTTAACTTTAGCTGACATGGTTCTTCACTCCTTTGTTCCCGCCTTTTCTCCATTTGCGTTCAGTTTCAGAGATCTCATCCTTGTGAACATGGAAGCCTTCATCATAGTCAAACGAGCGGAAAGCCAATCCGACAAAAATTCCAAGTGCGGCAATGCCCGCAGCAATTGTCCATTCAAATACAAGCAGGAATCCTGAGATTCCGAACACTGCACCCATGTAAATCGGGATCCATGTGTTGCTTGGCAAGTGGATTTCTTCCACTTCATCTTCAGAAAGCGGCTGAAGTTCATTGTTCTTTTTCATATGCCAGAACGCATCAAGCTTCGTTACTTCAGGAAGGGAAGCGAAATTATATTGTTGGACAGGAGAAGCAGTTGCCCACTCTAGTGTCCTTGCATCCCATGGATCATTTCCAATATTGCGGTCCGCATGGCGAGCACTCCAGTAAATATTATATACAAGAGCGGCAAACCCTGCTGCAAGAATGATCGATCCAACAGCAGAAAGTAGCATCAGTGGCCCAAAGCCAGTTTCAGCAGAGTAGGTGTATGCACGGCGGACTGCACCATCAAGCCCTAAGAAGAACATTGGCATGAATGTAACATTAAAGCCAATCACGAATAGCCAAAAATGCCATTTTCCGATTTTTTCATTCAGCATGTAGCCGAACATTTTCGGCCACCAGTAATAAAGGCCAGCAAAGATCGGGAACACAACACCAGGAATCAAAACATAATGGAAGTGTGCAACCAGAAACAACGTGTTGTGATATTGATAATCAGCTGCTGCCATAGCAAGCATGACACCTGTCACTCCGCCAATCACAAAGTTTGGAACAAATGCAAGTGCCCAAAGCATGGAAGTCGTAAACTTGATCCGTCCTTTTCTCATTGTGAACAGCCAGTTGAACACCTTCACACCAGTTGGAATCGCAATTGCCATTGTTGTGATCGAGAAAAAGGAGTTCACAGCTGCATTATTGCCCATTGTGAAGAAATGGTGTACCCAAACAAGCATGCTTAGAACAGATATCAGCACAATGGAAACGACCATTGATTTGTAACCAAAAAGCGTTTTGCGGGCGAATGTAGAGATAATATCTGACAGCATCCCGAACGCTGGCAGGACGACAATATACACTTCTGGATGTCCCCATAACCAGAACAGGTTTGCCCATAGCATATCCATCCCGCCACCGGAAATGGTAAAAAAGTGTGCCCCAAATGTGCGGTCAAATGTCATCAACGCTAGCGCAACTGTAAAAATAGGAAAACTAGCAACAATAATGATCGATGTAATGAACGAAGTCCAGGTGAACATTGGCATCTTCATCAATGTCATGCCTTTGGTTCTCATTTTTAACACTGTAACTATGAAGTTAATACCGGTCATCAAAGTTCCAGCACCAGCTATTTGCAAAGCCACAGCATAAAAGTTATTCCCGATGCCTGGACTGAATTCTTTGCCGGCAAGAGGGAAGTAGGAAGTCCACCCAGCATCTGGGGAACCACCGATAATGAATGAAAGGTTAAACAGCGCAGCAGCGCTTGCAGTCAGCCAGAAACTAAGTGCGTTTAGCTGAGGAAAAGCAACGTCCCGAGCACCTATCTGTAATGGCACTGCAAAGTTCATGAGACCGATCAACAATGGCATCGCAACAAACAAGATCATGATGACACCGTGAGTCGTAAAAACTTCATTGTAATGCTGTGCATTCAAGAATTCATTTTCCGGAACTGCTGTCTGACTTTTCATCATCAATCCATCAACTCCGCCGCGGAAAAACATCACGACACCAAGCAAAATATACATAATACCTATTTTCTTGTGATCAACAGTTGTCAGCCATTCAGTCCAAAGGTAATTCCATTTTTTAAAATAAGTGATTCCGGCTATTGCTCCAACTAACGACAGAGCAATCCCGATCTGTGAAGCAAAAATCAGTGGATCGCCGGTTACGAAAAATTCATCCCATTTAATGCCCACTGTGCCCACCTCCGTTTGGATCCTCAGCTTCTGAGTCTTTCTGATTCATCGTTTCCGAGTTGTTACTGTCTGTATTTTTGTACTTGTAATTATTCTTGTCTTCAAAAATTTTACCTGGCCAGCCATGTCCTCTGTCATACAATTCAGGGTTGGTGTAATTCTTGGAGTGAGGATCGGAATGATCAACCCATTCAAGATGACTATTGGAGAATGTCTTGCGGCCGAAGTGTGATGGCTCCAGCATTTTCTCATACTCTTCAAGAGTCATTTTAGGTGCCGTTTCTTTTACGTCCTTAATCCACTGGTCAAAATCTTCCTGTGTCTGGGAGAGGACTTCGAATTCCATTCCTGCATAGCCTTGGCCATTGAAGTTTGTATTTCTGCCTACAAATGAGCCAGGGTTGTCAGCGACAAGGTAGAGCTGGGTCTCGGCATGGGCCATAGAGTATTTTTGGCCGCCAAGTGCAGGTACCCAGAAGCTTTGCATCGTACCTGCGGAAGTCAATTTAAAATCAATTGGACGATCTTCAGGAATATTCACATAGTTAACTGTCTCAATCCCTTGTTCTGGATAGCTAAAAATCCATTTCCAGTCAGCGGAAGTGACATTAATAACAAGCGGTTTTTTATCTTCGTAGCCTTTAGGTATTTCGTCTATTGCATAAATTGTTTTGACAGTTGGGATGGTTAAGGCAACGATAATCAAAATAGGAATCACTGTCCAAATAATTTCCAATGCTGTGCTTCCGTGCTCTTCCGGTGGCTCATAATCCAAATTGTCTTTTCGCTCGCGGTATTTCCAGACAATAAAGGCGAACAGTCCAAAAACAACCACTGTAACAAGTAGCAACAAAGCTATCGAAAAGTTGATTAGCTCAAGAATTTGCCTTGCGATTGGTCCCTCTGGGTTGAAAACTACCATATTGTTTTCACAGCCACTAAGCAGCAGCACAGTTATGATCGAGGTGAGGGAGACCAAAAAAAGTTTTGATTTCTTCATCACTGCAACTCCTTTCAAAATTAATCCTTGTACATTTTATCACAAACTTATGTTTATAAGTTCACAAATTTATCATACTTTCTCCAAAATAAACGGTAAGTTGTGGTAAAAAGTGTGATAAATATCACACATGTTTGTTTATAACTATTCTAACATGGCAATTGTTACAGTTTTGAGGATAATTGTGAACAAATTATGAAAACAAAAATTGGCATCTTCGTGAATTTCTAACAACAGATATTGACGTAAAAAGGGAAGCTAGGAGGGATGAATTTAATGGGAACGAGGAAATGAAAGCTAATTGTGTAGATTTTTTGATTAATCATTCACGAACATGTTGATATCAGAAATTGGTATGGTGAGGATAGGGTTGGATTAACCATTTAAAAAGCCTAGTTATGATACAATAAGAGGCGGATTAACAGAATTCGGCTCGCGTTTGAATGGAGGAATAAAGTAGTTATGTTAACAGACAACTTATCAGGGAAGATAGCCGTTATCACAGGTGCAAATAGTGGAATCGGCTTTGAGGCAGCAAAGTATTTTTCAGCAAAGGGAGCATTTGTCATTCTAGCTGTTCGAAATGAGAGTAAGGGCCAGATAGCTTTGGAATCCATTTTGAGGGAAAATCCAAATGCTAAAGTAAATATAATGAAGCTTGACCTTGCTGACCTTAAAAGTGTTCGCAACTTTGCAAAAAGTTTTATGGAGAAGTTCGAATTCTTGAATCTCTTGGTTAATAATGCCGGAGTCATGATTCCTCCTTATGGAAAGACAAAGGATGGTTTTGAACTTCAGTTTGGCAGCAATCACTTAGGTCATTTTGCTTTAACCGGACTATTACTGCCACTATTAAAAAACACACCGGGTTCACGTGTGGTTACTTTGAGCAGTATTGCCCATAGAGGAGCAAAGCTTGATTTTGACAATTTAGATGGGTCAAAAGGTTATAAGGCAATGAAGTTCTATGGTCAGAGTAAACTTGCAAATCTTTTGTTTGCCAAAGAATTGGATAATCGCTTCAAACAGCATGAGATAGAGAGCATAAGTGTTGCCTGCCATCCTGGATTATCAAATACGAATCTATTTCATTTCGGAAAAGGAGAAACACCTGCTTTTATAAAAGGACTGATGAAATTCATTACACAACCTGCTGAAAAGGGTTCTTTGCCAACAATTTATGCAGCTACGGAAGACAGCCTTAAAGGCGGGGAGTACATCGGACCGGACGGAAGAGGGAATCGAAAGGGGAATCCTGCGATTGAAGTACCGGCTTCAAATGTGTATAACATAGAAACGATGAATAGATTGTGGTCCATTTCTGAAGAAATGACAGATGTTTTTTATCATTTTTAGGCTTTTTATAATAGATGGTCTTGCTCAATCTGGCAGGACCATCTATTTATTTAATGCACCAAATCATCTCTTTTATCTATATAGAGTGTTCCATCAGGCTGGATTTCTGCAAAAAACACCTCATCCAATGAATTGGTACCAGATTGATGCAGCTGTTGCACGAGCCAGCTTTGATCTTTATTCATTTTAGCCAGATTTTGAAGATTGACCTGACCGTCAGCTATGAGTTCTGTCGAAAGCGGAACAAAATTACCTTGTGTAACGGCAATATTTAAATCTTTTTTCGTAACTATTTGTTTGTTCGGTTTTTTCATAACAGAAAGCTTTCCATCCGTTTCAAAGATAGCATAATCGACATCGCTTAATGAAAAGACATTTTTTCTAAATTATTTGCAATCAGGTAAAATATATTCTATGAGTTTGAAGTTGGAAATGTAAAACCGTGAGTGAGGGAGTGTGGAAGAAATCCGTAGCAGGAATGGGATCTGGAATAATAAAGAAGAAGGTTCCGAAAGGAACCTTCTTCTTTTCAGAAAACGATTATAGTTTTGTTACGTTAGCAGCTTGTGGTCCGCGAGCGCCTTGCTCCACGTCGAAAGATACTTTTTGTCCTTCGTCTAATGATTTGAAACCTTCGGATTGGATAGCAGAGAAGTGTACGAATACGTCGTCTCCACCTTCGCGCTCGATGAATCCAAAACCTTTTTCTGCGTTAAACCATTTTACTGTACCTTGTTCCATTACTTTTACCTCCTAGTGCCATTCGCACAAATGTTACTATCCTTGCCCAAAGTGATCATTAAGACGAAATAATTTCTATCCTTTACACCGAACAAAAATAATTCTACTCCATCATATCAAATAATGGTGTTAAAAGCAAACGAAAAAGAGAGATTTCATTCTATTTACCCATTTTAAAACGAAGGGATTTATTGAGTCCTCCTAACCACCATCTGGTCGCCAAATGTTAGTTTCACTATGTCTCCCTTGAGCGTTGTTGCTAGTTCCTGAGAGATTGCATCTTGTTCTTCTTTATTCTCCGCAAGCAAGGTTAGCTGCCGTCCGCCGATCACCCGGTCTTTAGAAAGGGTGACCAAGGCAATGATATCAAATCGGGGAATTCCGCCTATTTCCTGTCCCATATTTTTAATTCCTCCCAACAAAATTAGTGCTAAGAACATCTTTGTTCTTTTTTGTACTTTCAAGCAGTGGAGTTTTTTTGATTGCTTCGATTAAACGGTCGGCGTCTTTAAGTATGGGAACAAAGGTAATGATGACTTTTCCATTTTCAAAATCCTTTCTTGTATAGTGGTAGCGTTTAAGGCCAAGTGTCCGTGTAGCTTCAAACAAGGCAGCTTGCTGCTGACCAAAATGATCCAAAGTGATTCGGAATCTTTCCTCATTGGGACTGATCACAGCGGCAATTCCCTCTTTTTGAAATAAAGACGATGCATCATCCGATCCAAGCAGATTTGTTACATAGATACCATTAACATATAAATCATTGTTTTTAAGGGATATGATTCCTGATTCAACTTCCGCTATGTCTCCAATCGTTTTTCCTTTAGAGAATCGTTTCAGTACAAATAAAAGGATAAAACCGGTGATAATACCTGACACGATATTAATCGCCATGATCTTGCTGTTGATTAATTGCATTGTCAGTGCAGATCCGAATGAAACGATCAGTGCAAAATAATTGCGAGCCTCGAAAGTTTTGGCGATTCCATCGATATAGGCATTTCCCCTGCTTGTATATTCTGCATCTTCCAGATCTTTCAAGCTTTCTCTTTCGGCTTTTCTGACGTCTCGGAACTGCTGGATGGCCAATGTCAGGAAGGTAACGGCAATAAAGTTCTTTGTCATTAGAGCTGGAATTGCTACGGCTCCGAGAGCTGCTGCTACAAATCCAGTCACAAGGTTCGTAAGATAACCATTAGGGTAACTGGGATATTGCCGAAAATCCTCCTTAACAGTGAGGATGCGGGCGCAGGTCCCTGTACTAATGGCAACTATGATCATGATAATATGTTCGGTAGAAATGATGTCTGTTTTCATATAGTCACTCCGTTGTTTCCTCCATTTGATAGCTTCCATGCTTAAATCTTTGATACATATAAAATGGACAAAAGGAATAATAATGAATGATAGCTTATCCAAAAAGATCTAATACTTTAAAAAGATGGGATGCGCTTATGATCGCTTTTTTCCAAAAAAACGGTTTGGTTGTTGCAGGAGGAACCATTCAAGGGTTGGGAATGGGGCTTTTTTTATTTCCACACGCGATCCCTTCGGGTGGCGCAGGTGGAATAGCTGTTCTATTAAATTATTTTTTTCACCTTGATATGGGATTTGCTCTTTGGATCGTCAATTTCTCCATGCTAGTGGTCGCCACAAAATACCTCGGGAACAAAAGCGCATTATGGACGATGCTTGCTATCACCATAACCTCAATAACGGTAGCGTTTTGTGAACAATATTATCTGACTGTGAACCGAAATGAATGGTTTGATTTACTCATCGGATCGATCTTTTTAGGAACCGGAATCGGCATATTACTTAGGGAAGGAGTTTCCAATGGTGGTGTCGGGGTCATTGCCCTCATTCTTGCCAGAAGGAGAAACTCGCTTCCCGGTCCTGCACTTTTTTGGATTAATAGCAGTATTTTTATTATGACTGGCTTCCTTATTAACATCGAACTCATTGTGCAAGCACTGATTAGTCAATGGATTTCCACGAAAATCGTGGATATTGTGTATTACTATCGTTTTCATCAGGCATACACTTTAGACTGGCGAAGAAAATAGTTAAACATAATTATATCGGAAGGCTGAATATTTCTCCTTTTCTCCGCTTGGCTTACTAACGTGAATCGTCAGAATTGCTAGCAAACCTACAATAAATGTCAGAGTAGCGATTGACAGAAACATACCCGTACGCGACCAATCCATTAACCGAGTGAAGACAGGCGGACCGACTGCAACACCTAGAAAACGCACAGAGCCATATAGCGATGTGACAAAACCGCGCATTTCCTTGCCAACTGAACCTGTGATTAAACTATTGAGACAAGGGAGTACCAATCCTGTTCCGATACTGCTAAAGATCAGGATAAACAAAAATGGGACTATTTTTTCCACAAAAACTAAACTGACATAGGACAAGGTCATCAGCAGAAAACCAAGAACGGTCAGGCGCTTCATCACCAGCATGTTTTTCCCGATTTTTGCGCCTGTTATATAGGCAGTACCACCTTGAACAAGCAAAGGGATTGCCAAAATCAGTCCCTTTTTGACCCCATTAATGCCGTATTGGACCTCTAGAGTATCTGAAAGATAGAAGAGTATTCCAAATAGGGTAAATAAACAGGTCGCACCCGCAAGATAGGTAGTAAATAGCCATCTGCCCTCCATTTTAAAAACATTCATTAGACCATGTACATACTTTTCAAATGGAGGAGGTGCCTGTCGATTTCGCTTTTCTTTAATGAACATCCAGGTGAGGATGATAGATATAAGACAGATCGCCGGAAAGGCATAAAAAACGGCAAACCAGGCAACAATTGCAAGCAGCGAGCCAATGATCGGCGATAAAACTTTTCCTAAGCCGTTTGAAGCTTCCACAATGCCGAGAACGCGGCTTTGTTCACCGCCTTTAAATAAATCGCCTGTGAGCGCCATTGCTATCGGCGCGGTCCCAGCTGCACCGATTCCTTGGAGAGTCCTGCCAATAAGAATCCAAATATAGGAATTCGTCAGCACATTAGAAGCAAAACCGGCAAGTAAACCACCTACACCATATAAAATCAGCGCTGGCAGGATAACGATCTTCCTTGAGAATCGGTCAGACAAGTAGCCAAGAATGGGAATAAAAATTGCTGCTGCAACCGAAAAAACGGTAATGGTTAAGCTAACCTGAAGCTGTGTCAATCCTAGTTCTGATTTCATTTTTGGGAGAATGGGGATAAGCATCGAATTCCCCAATGTCATAATTAATGGGATAGACCCGATGGCAGCAATCAGCATCCCTTTATTTTTTTTTGCCAAAAATCCTGCACATCCTTTATGAAAAATTCTTATTTTAGATTGATTGGCGGCGCTACAATCCAACCTTTTTCTTTCATGATTTTCATTAGCTTGTCTTCATACTCACTTTTTTGAACATGAAACTCACCAAACATTTCTGGTATATCTGATCTGATTGCGATGCCCATTATATAACTGTCCTTTATTTTGCCGACCACCAATTCCCGTTGTACTAATAAAGCAATTTCCGGATCATTGAAACGTGCACCTGCAGGAATATCTTCCACCTGTACATCAGGTCGGGCAGGAGGTGCTGGCGGAAGACGGATTCCATTTTGCTTCAATATCGCTTCTGTTTGCTGCTCCTCTTGCTTATAACAATTCTCCAGCAAATCCTCTAAAAAAACCTTCAAATCATGATCCCCAGTATGATTGATAAAAATTTGCAGTGTGACCATATACCCTTTTGTTGCATAAAGATGCGACCATAAATTAAATACTTCACCTGAATGTAGAGGTTCATTTTCAGGTTTTTCACTAAACATTCCCATCTATGTTCCCTCCGAATCTTCAATTCACTTTCTGGTTAGTTTACCTGCTTTGATTTTTTTTATGTTTTTTATTTTGTTCGATTCAGGAACCTACTTTTTTCCTTTTACATAGGCTAAATCAGTTACAAATGGAGTTCAAGGGGAGTAGGGAAATGAGATTCAATTCATTGTTTTACAAAAAAATTTTTACAGGTTTTGTATTGTTTTTCGCCCTTGTCCTGACGAGTTGCAGTCAAGATGGGGGAACGCAGCAAGGGAAAGATGCTATGTCTTCTGATAAATCCATTCGAATTGGCTATCAAAAAAATGGTCCGCTAGTTATATTAAAGTCTTTGGGCACGGTGGAAAAGGAGCTGGAGAAAAAAGGAGTAAAAGTTGAATGGAAGGAATTTCAGGCAGGACCTGCATTAATGGAAGCTTTAAATGCGGGAAGCATCGATTTTGGAAGAACAGGGGATTCACCGCCAATATTTGCACAGGCCTCCGGTTCGCCAATTGTCTATGTTGCTGCTGGATATTCAAAATATGAGGGTAGTGGAATTCTCATTCCAAAGAATTCTCCGATTCAATCTCTGGCTGACTTAAAAGGGAAGAAGATCGGCTTTGTCAAAGGTTCAAGCTCCCATTACCTACTTGTTAAGGCATTAGAAAAAGCAGGTCTTGATTATAGCGATATCACTCCAGCCTACCTACAGCCAGGGGACGCTCGAGTCGCCTTCGAACAAGGAAGTATTGATGCCTGGGTAACGTGGGACCCATTCACTGCTGACACTCAACTAAATTCTGATGCTACATTGCTTGTGAATGGAGAAGGATTGACATCTGACCGTGATTTTTTCGTTGCGAACGCGAACTACGCGAAAAAAAATAAAGAAATCCTTGAGATTATTGTAAATCAGATCCAACATTCATCAGAATGGGCAAATGGTCATCAGAAAGAACTTGTGACCATGATTGCCCCACTGCTGAAAATTGATGAAAAATCGATAGAAATGGCCGTCCAAAGACGAGAGTACGGAGTCGACCCCTTAACAGATGAAATCAAAAAGGAACAGCAAGCAAAGGCAGATACTTTCTATCATCTGAAAATCATCCCTAAAGAAATTCATGTAGAGGAAGCAATGATGGATTGAGTGGGTTAGGAGGAGAAATTTTATGCAAGCTCGTTTTAAGGCTGGTATACGCCGGATGATTCCCTGGGCTTTACCGGTATTATTATTGGTATTATGGCAGCTGTTTTCATGGAATGGAGTCATTTCAGATAGAATATTGCCGGCCCCGAGTGACGTATTTACAGCGGCAATTGAATTGACGAGTACAGGGGAGTTGACTGATCATATCTCGATCAGCCTGGGAAGGGCAACGCTTGGATTTCTGATTGGTGGCCTTCTTGGCTTTTTCCTTGGAATCATGAACGGAATCTTCCGTTTTTCTGATCTATTGCTTGATACGTCGATACAAATGCTAAGGAATATTCCGCACCTCGCGCTGATTCCTTTAGTGATCTTATGGTTTGGAATAGATGAGACTTCCAAAATTTTTCTCGTCGCTCTCGGTGTTTTATTTCCGGTGTATATTAATACGTATCACGGAATTAAAAATGTGGAAGGTGATTTGATTGAAATGGGCAAAGCATATGGATTACGAGGATCCAAATTGTTTTTTTCAGTCATTTTCCCCGGAGCTTTATCCTCCATCTTAGTTGGCATCCGATTTTCACTAGGAGTGATGTGGCTCACATTGATTGTCGCAGAAACCATTTCTGCTCACTCAGGAATTGGCTATATGGCCATGAATGCAAGAGAATTTATGCAGATGGATGTCATTGTGTTAAGCATTCTCATCTATGCTTTGTTTGGAAAATTCTCTGATATGGTTGCGAAGTATATGGAAGAAAAATGGCTTAAGTGGAAGACATAATCAACGAGGAGGTTCGGGAATGAAAAAGGATGCTCGAGTACCGCATATTCACCTCAATCAATTGAAAAAGAGTTTTGATCATACTGTTGTATTGGATGGAATCAATTTGAAAGTAAACCAGGGTGAATTTATTGCCATTGTAGGAAAAAGCGGCTGTGGAAAAAGTACCCTTTTGCGGTTAATTGCAGGACTGGAACATTACAACGAAGGATCGATTTCGATTAAAGACAAGGAACTTGCAGGTCTCAATACACAGGCAAGAATCATGTTTCAGGATGGACGTCTGCTTCCGTGGAAAAGAGTCCTCGAAAATGTCGGATTGGGCTTGAAAGGGGACTGGCGACAAACTGCAATCGCTGCGTTAAGAGATGTAGGGCTCGAAGGTAGAATGCATGATTGGCCCTCAAAGCTTTCGGGAGGGCAAAAACAAAGGGTTGCACTTGCAAGAGCGCTGGTGCATAAACCGGAGATTCTGCTCCTGGATGAACCGCTAGGAGCATTGGATGCACTTACAAGACTGGAAATGCAGGAACTTATTGAATGTATATGGGAGAAAGAAAAAATCACAACCATCCTAGTAACACATGATGTAGAAGAAGCTGTTGCTCTTGCTGATCGAGTCATCCTAATTGAAGATGGAAAAATTGTCTTAAGTAAAAACATTAATCTTTCAAGACCAAGACAGAAAACTCAGCAGGTTTTTGTTAATATTTCAGAAGAGATTTTATCTAGAATTGTCGACCCAAACGAACAGAATCTGCGTCTCATTATAAAATAGCAATTTAAACCTACTCGGTTTTCACGCCATATAAAATACACGCAACACCACAAAGGATCCATATCATTTTTTGAAATGAAATTCGATCAGAAAGACCAAGTAACCCTATCGCCGTGGTTGCGATAAGGATGAGAGGGCCAACAAAAGCAAGGGTGCTATTAACAATAAGAGCTTTTTCTACATCATTAAATTTTAAGATGAGTACGGCTGCGAATATTTCAAGGCTCCCCGAAAAAAATCGTAACAGAGCCATTCCGATTATTGCTTTTTCAAATAACTGTACCATCGTAATCCTCCCCGGAAACCTTTTAGCATTTTATTGTATGCACGGTGCCAAGAATAAAGGACAAGAAAAAAAGCATATCAGAACTTTATCTGTTATGCCTTTTCTTCTATATTGAATAGGTTTCTGCTCTCTTCGCTTCTTTGACGTTAAACAGCTTTTCGTAAATGTTTGAAACTTCCCTTTGAAAGAATAGTTCTTTCGAGCCTATGGCCCATCATTCCAGCTAAAACAGCTAGAATAATGTCTTTTGGAAGAGGAGCAACCATCCAGAGCCATGCCAGCTTATACGTGAATCCTTCTGGTGCTGCCGCCCATAATTTATAGGCAAAATACATCCAGTTTGTACCTACTACATAATTAATAAAAAGACCTGCGAGTGCTGCTGAGATGAAAGCTGCAAGTGAACGATTATTCTTAACAACCTTGCCTGCTACATAAGCTGTTAAAATAAACGATAGAATAAATCCGAATGTAGGGCTGATCAATGTGGAAAATCCTGCGCTGAACTGCGCAAAAACAGGAACACCTGCTAGCCCAACCAAGGCATATACCGTCATTGAAATCGCTCCTAGCCGGCTGCCCAGGATGATTCCCGCTAAAATGGCAAAGAAGGTTTGCAAGGTAATGGGGACACCTCCTATTACCATGAATGGTACAAGTGCGGTGATGTTCGCTCCAATCGCCATTAGACCAACAAACATGGATGCAAGTGTTAAATCAAGTGCTTTTAATTTCAACTAAAACGCCCTCCTTTTTCCTCTAAAACAAGAATAAACTTTCTTGATTATTTATGTCAACTAAAAATAATATTGGTTAACAATTTTAATATCAGCAGACGGCTGTCGTATTTCCTTGATGGTTTGGATATTGCGGCTACTCCCCATATATACAAACACGAGAAATTGTGCGACAATAATGAATTAGAGGTGAGCTATGATGTCTACAATCGCAATTGTGGAAGACGACCCAACAGTATTTGAAATGCTTCAAGTTTTTCTAATTAGAGATGGATATAAAATTCAGAGGTTCTCTGATTCTACTGGAGTGATCGAGTATATTCAACAAACCCCTCCCGACTTACTTTTGCTAGACTGGATGTTACCAGGGGTCAGCGGGATTACTTTGTTGCAGGAAATTCGCAAAATTACAACTACGCTTCCTATCATTATGTTGACTGCAAAAGATGATGTCGTCGATTTAGTCATCGGCCTTGAAGGAGGCGCTGATGATTATGTTACTAAGCCATTTAGTCCGTTCGCGCTCTTAGCACGGATAAAAGCTCATTTGCGGCGCATGGAAACTTTTGGTTCCATTACTCAGGTGGTCACCAGCAATCAAATTCAAGACAATTTTATTGCGGGGCAAAACTATCAAATTAACCTAGACACTCGTGAGGTTGTCTTACATAATCAAATGATCGAAAGTTTAACGCCAAAAGAATTTGATATTCTTGTTTTCTTAGCAAGACATCCAAAACATGTATTTTCACGAGAACAATTAATCGAAACTATCTGGGGATATGATTATATTGGCGATGATCGTACCGTAGATGCTCATATTAAACGGTTAAGAAGGAAAATTTCTACTCCGCCTTATTCTTGGATTCATACTGTGTGGGGATCTGGTTACAAATTTGATGGGGATATCGTCGATGAAACTTAGATTTTTCCACCAGCTTTTTATCAGTCATATATTCGTATCGGGACTTTTGTTGACTCTGATCGTCGGCTCAACTTACATGCTGCTTCCGAATCTCCTATATCAATTAAAAATACAGCAGTTTGAAAAAATAGGGTCTTATTTAATTTTAAACCCAAGCCTTGTTCAGCCATCAAATGGTCGAGATGTATCATTGCACATACAATTAATCAAAAAAAATGTACCGATCCAAAACACACCTAATCCAAACGCTTCCAATATAAATCTGGGAGATTCGGATTGGGCAAAACTGAACAAGGGAGAAAAATTAGAATTTCGCCAAGACCGACAACACTTTAGCATTCCTATGACGGTTCTCATCATGCCTGTTCAACAAGATGAAGCTTTGCTTATCGCTTCCCCGTTAAACGAAATTGAAATAGCAACCAAAGAATTACAAAGTCTTTTATGGAAAGTAACTGCCATTCTCATGCTATCTGTATTTTTTATAAGCATTTTATTAGCTAGACGATTACAAAGTAGAATCTCCACCATGCGTGAAATGACCCGGATAATAGCCGATGGGGAATTTGGCAAACAAATTCCAGTAAAAGGTCAGGATGAAATTGCGGACCTTGCCCATGATTTGAATCGAATGAGCCAAAACCTTGAAATCACTTCAAAAGAAGTCGAACGGCTTGAACTCTTACGTTCACAGCTATTTGCCGACTTATCTCATGAAATAAAAACACCGCTCACATCGATTCGTGGCTGGATTGAGGCGCTTCGGAACGGATATATACAGAATGATCAACAGCAGCGAGTTTATTTTATGATTGAAAATGAAACCTTACGATTGATCCGAATGGTACAGACCACTATGGATCTGGAACGATTGCGCAGCGGTCAAGCACCACTCCAATATAAAACCATTGATTTATGCAAGATGGTGGAACAAGTTACAGATCAAATGCGTATATTGGCTGATGAGCAGGAGCTTCAGCTTACCAACGAATGTTCTGGTAGCCATCATAACCTCACGATAATGGGAGATGAGGACCGTCTCCGGCAAGTACTGATAAACCTTTTAAAGAACGCATTGCAATTCACTTCTTCAGGCCTTATAAAAATAAGCTGTTCTGCCGATGCGGATGAAGTTCGGATTGAAGTGGAAGATACCGGAATAGGAATGACGCCCGAGGAGCAGAAGCTCATTTTCGACAGATTTTACAAAGTTGATCCATCTCGTTCCTTGCAAAGAGGGGAGATGGGATTAGGACTATCTTTGGTCAAAGCCATCGTCGAAGCTCATAACGGAAAGATTGAATTAACCAGTATAGTTCAGCAAGGATCGATATTTCGTGTGATACTTCCGCGACTTCAGTAAGAAACTCGCCACCACTAGCAGTGACGAGCATGTATAATGGATTACAATTTATCTAATTCTGTTTGAAACGCATTGAGATGATTGTATGATGCGTTCATCAATTTTCCAAAGACATCCTTGACGTCAGCAGGAAGATCGGGTTGTTCCAAGAAAAATTCATACATCTTGATGTTATCAATTTCGGCTTGAACTCCCATTTGATAGACCTCTTTCAATGTCTCTGGTATTTCTACCTTGCTTGTATCTTCAGGCATCGGCAGTTGATACTCACTGAACAGCGGGACCAACAAATCAATGTGATGCTGTTCTGCTTCTGAGATGTTACTAAATGGACTGTCTACATTAAACTGCTCCATAATGATTTCATATTCAGCTAAGGCAAAGTATTCATCACGGATGGCGAAGTCAAGCATTTCTTCCAGTGAAGGATCTACGAGACTTAAAGACGGATGATCGGAGGTGGCTTGGCTTAGATCCGGTTTCACTTGATTGTGACCCTTACCTTGACCTTGCTGCCCTTGACCTTGATGTCCCTGACCTTGTTGTCCTTTGCCTTGTTGACCCTGTACCTGTGTATTCGTATTTGTTTCTTCAGCTTGAGTTGTTTGTATCGTATTCTCTTGGGGAGCTGGGGATGAAGCATTTGCCAGCAAAATACCTCCTCCAGTTAAAAGTCCGATAGCTGCTACTGTTGAAATCATAAATTTCTTGTTCATGTCAATCTCTCCTTTTTATCTATCATTCTGTCCTACAACCTTAGAATACAGAGAGAGTTTGACGGGCTAAAGACGAATTTATGACGAAAATAAGTTTTTTCATGGGGGATTTCCCTGGTGCTGTAGTTTATCTGTATTTTTCATGGAAAGGGGAGAGTATTATGCCAGAAAGTAAGCACGAAGTAATCATTGATGTTCCGATAGAAAAGGTTTGGGATTTTGTTAAAGAGATGGATAATTGGGCTCCTTTACTGCCGGGTTATATCAACCATGAAAAGCTGAATGAAAACCAGTCTAGTTGGACTTTCAGGGAGACGGTCGGAGTTTTGAAAAAGAAGCTTAGTTTGCTCGTAACAATCAAAGAATGGATCGAGCCTAGTAGAGTATTATTTGAATTAGATGGAATCAATGAAAATCTGAAAGGGAATGGTTATTTTCATGCCGAAACAGTTCAAATCAATAAAACAAAGATGACCGGATTTCTTGAATTGACAGCAGAAGGTGCCCTTGCGACAGTAATGAATGCGGTTATGAAGAGTTCCTTGCCAAAAAGCGGACAAAAATTAACAACCGCAATTGCAGAAGAGTTGGAACGAGGAATGTGAATTTCACTAGTGCATAAGGGAGTTTGCTTTAGAACATGACTAAATTATATGAAGCAGATCTTTATGGGCCAATTAAAGATCATTTTATAAAACAAGGGTATCGGGTAAACGGGGAAGTGCATGACTGTGATTTAACGGCTGTAAAAGACGGAAACCTTATCATTGTCGAATTAAAACTGACATTAAATATTGATCTTTTGCTTCAGGCAACTAGAAGGCTGCGCCTTACTGATTTGGTGTACATAGCCATTCCGAAACCAAAAAAGCAATCAAGAAAACGATGGAATGATGTCGAACACCTGTTAAAAAGGCTGGAAGTTGGCTTGATTATTGTAACGGTTACCGGCAATCGAAAATCCATTGAATTTAAACTTCATCCAGAACCCTTTACTCGTGTGACGAACAAGAACCACCGTAAAAAAGCAGCTTTACTCAAGGAAATTGAGGGAAGAAGCGCCGACTATAATATTGGCGGCAGCAATAAAAGGAAGATCATGACCGTCTATAAAGAAAATAGTATCCATATAGCATGCTATCTTAAAAAGCTTGGACAGATGTCCCCAAAAGCACTTGTGGCCCTCGGAACAGGCGAAAAGACACCATCCATCCTTCAGAAAAACTATTATAAATGGTTTGAGAGAGTGGAGAGAGGCATTTACGCATTAACAAACGAAGGAATAGCAAACCTGAAGGAATATCCGGAACTCGTGGCGTATTATACACAGAAACTAGAAGGAAAAGGTGAATGATCGAAGCCGGAATGAATTCATGGATAGAAATCTGGATGAAAATAATAAAAAAAGCATGGACAGTAAATCTAATGGATTGCTGCTCGTGCTTTTTTGTCCACGGTATCTTTATGCCTTTTCAAGCAAATGTTCATCGATCAAAGCTTGTAATTCATGTGTTTCTCGATTAAAATCCGCTGACATCGAGAAAACAATGCTATCGATCAGAAATTTTCTTGGTTCCTTTGACCGGAGTTCTTCTTCAAGAAAAGTTAGCTTTTGGAGATGAACTTTATTTTTGCAATCAAGCTTTTTCAAACGAGAAATAACAGAATGAATTTTGGATCTCCAGTCGAGTGCCTCTCTATTAGAAACAGGGAGCCATACATCAAGAAGTTCGGGAGACAGCAACTGTTCCTGAGACAGTGTAACTTCCTCCATTAAGTTTAGGATTCGGTTGACACTATAACGAACAACAGGGAGCATACTTACCGAATTCCCGTAGGCTTTTCGATAAAATCGGACATATTGAATGAGCATAGCATTCAGCATAATGGCAGCATCCAGTAGGTACGGACTGCAATGATCATCCGTGATATTTGCAAGCCTGTCGGAAAACCATCGTAAAATTTTCATTTGACCTATTTCAATGAATTGCTTTAGTTCATTATCACCAGAAAAATATACTTCTTCAAAAAGGGGAATAATTTTATTTTCTCTGTTAGCTGTCATCTGTTGTTCAATTTGCTTCATGAAAACTTCAGGATCACCTGCATCCTGTCCAAGTAATAAGGCGTCTCGGGCCATTTCCATTTTCCTGAAGGCTGCCCTGAAGATTTCCATGAGCAGTTCATTTTTTGATATGAAATAATTATAAAAAGTTCCCTTTGATATTCCGCTGTAATCTAGGATATCTTGTATAGAGGTTGCGTGAAATCCTTTTTCGATGAAGAGCTCGTGTGCTTTTTCGATGACATTTCGTTTTCTGTCGTTCATTTCATCACCTAAACCTTTTTTGGAACGTTAGTATAAATAAATACTACCTGAAATCTTTACACTTTACAAACCTCTTTATAACAGTAGTTTAAAAGCATTGCAAAAATTAGACCTTTAGTATATGCTATTGTTTATGCAATCACATTGTTTACTTATTTGTGAACAATAAAGGGGGAAATTCACAATGGAAAAAAACGTTAAAGCACCCGAAAAACCACCTTACGGCATCATCGCGGTTTTGTTAGTCGGAGCTTTTATTGCTTTTCTAAATAATACATTGCTTAATATAGCCTTGCCCACCATCATGGCAGACTTGAAAGTAGAGGCAACCACAGTACAATGGCTGACAACGGGCTTCATGCTTGTCAGCGGAGTGATGATTCCACTTAGTGCTTATTTGATTCAAAAATACTCAGTAAGACGGTTATTCATAATTGCAATGGGATTATTCACAGCAGGCACTATTTTGGCTGGTGCTGCCCATGTTTTCCCACTATTATTGGCAGGAAGGATGATCCAGGCATCAGGTACTGCCATCATGATGCCATTATTGATGAATGTCATGCTCATCAGTTTCCCAATTGAAAAACGAGGAACGGCAATGGGGGTATTTGGCCTGGTGCTGATGTTCGCACCGGCAATCGGTCCGACACTCTCCGGTTGGATAATTGAGCATTATGACTGGAGAATGCTGTTCCATTTTGTCACACCAATTGCAGCAATTGTTTTATTGCTTGGCTCCATTTTGCTTAAAGATAAAAAAGAAAAAGTGAGTATGCGTCTTGATGTCATTTCACTTACCCTATCCAGCATCGGTTTTGGCGGGCTGTTGTATGGCTTTAGCTCTGCTGGCTCAAAGGGCTGGGATAGTCCAAATGTTTATGTTACGTTAACAATTGGTACTGTGTCATTGGTAACTTTTATCTTGCGTCAATTGAGACAGGAAAAACCGATGCTTAATTTCAGGATCTATCAATATCCAATGTTCGCCTTATCATCTGTTATTTCAATGATTGTCACCATGGCGATGTTCTCTGGCATGCTTTTGCTGCCAATTTACGTCCAGACAATCAGAGGGATTTCTCCGATAGATGCAGGGTTATTACTTTTGCCTGGTGCGATCGTAATGGCAGTCATGTCACCTGTAACTGGAAGATTATTTGATAAGTTTGGCGGACGGTTATTGGCCATTATCGGTCTGGCAATTACACTTATAACGAGTTATTATTTCAGCCAGTTATCATTGGAAACAACGTATACCCAGCTGGTCATCCTTTACACTATTCGGATGTTGGGTATGTCGATGGTCAATATGCCAGTCTCGACTAATGGTTTAAACCAATTACCAGTAAAATATTATCCTCATGGTACAGCTATGAATAACACGATGCAGCAGGTATCCGGGGCTATTGGCACAGCATTATTGGTGACTGTCATGTCCACTCGCGCTAAAAGCTACGGTACAGAGCTGGCAGCCGATGCGTTTAAACAGGCGGCAGCAGCAGGCAAAGCTGTTACCCCAGCTGCAAAAGCAGAAATGGAACAGCAGATTGCGATGCAGGCAATGCTGCATGGAATTAACGATGCCTTTTTTGTGACAGTCATTCTTACCGCCATTGCGTTGGTGCTCGCTTTCTTTATCAAACGCGCTACTCAAGCAGAAGACACCATTGGCAAAAAAGTTCCTGCCAAGAAACACTCTCAAAAATTGGCTAATAACTAAAAGGACCCCCTGGATTTCAGGGGGCCTTTTAGTGTAATTCTTGTTGACTAATAGGCTGCTTGTTCATTAAGCTGTATAAGGACCCATTTTTGCATGTGTTTGTTCAAAAATCAACCAATTCAAGGAGTAGACAGATGTACCAGACTTTTTCGACAAAAGAAAAAATAAAGCAAATTTTAGTCATGTTAATCCCGATATTGATCACCCAATTAGGAATGTTCTCCATGGTCTTTTTCAATACCATTATGTCAGGAAAATATAATTCTTCCGATCTTGCTGGGGTAGCGATTGGGTCTTCAATCTGGAATCCAGTCTTTACAGGTCTTAGTGGAATTCTTCTGGCTGTTTCCCCGATTGCCGCGCAGCGATTTGGAGAAAAGAAGGGAAAGGAAGTTTCCTCGATTCTCACCCATGGAATTTATTTGGCTCTGATTATTGCCGGACTCGTGATTATTTTAGGAATTTTTCTGCTAACTCCTATTCTGAATGCCATGAATCTGCCAGAAAGTGTGCAGCAAACGGCCTATCAATATTTGGTCGGCTTAAGCTATGGTATTATCCCATTATTCATCTTTAATGTTCTTAGGTCCTTCATCTACGCGCTTGGAAAAACTAGAGTAGTGATGTATATTTTGCTCATGTCACTTCCCATCAACTTTTTCTTTAATTATGTTTTCATATTTGGAAATTGGGGCTTTCCGGAACTTGGTGGGGCAGGTGCTGGTTATGCAACGTCCATTACTTTTTATCTAATTGCGGCAATGACAGCTGTCGTTATTATCAAGCAACAGCCATTTTCCGAGTTTGTTAGACTGGAATTTTTCAAGGAATTTTCATGGGAGAAAGTAAAGGAAATAGTAAAAATCGGTGTTCCGATGGGCTTGTCTATCTTTTTTGAAACGAGCATGTTTGCTGTTGTGACCATTCTAATCAGTAAATTCAATATTACCACGATTGCAGCCTATCAATCCGCGTTGAATATTGTCTCCTTCCTTTATATGATTCCTATGAGTATCTCGATGGCGTTAACCGTGTTGGTTGGGTTCGAAGTAGGCGCTCAACGTTATAAAGATGCCAAAATTTATAGTTGGCTTGGGATTTATTTGGCTGCGCTCATCGCGATTGGTGCAGGCTTACTTGTCGTTTTATTCCGATATAAGCTCGCAGGTTTTTACTCGAATGAACCTGCCGTCATTTTGCTAACCGGTCAATTTTTGATATATGCATTATTCTTCATGATCTCCGACGCCATTCAGGCTACTGCGTTAGCGGTTCTACGCGGATATAAGGATGTGAATATTTCCTTCGTAATCACGCTGATTGCATACTGGTTCATCTGTTTGCCAGTAGGTTATCTGCTCGCACAATATACCGGGCTTGAAGCATCTGGCTACTGGATTGGCCTTACCGCCGGATTGCTAGCAGCCGGGATCTCTTTATCACTAAGGTTACTATTCATTCAAAAAAGAAAATTCAATGTCCCTACAGCCAAAACAGTTTAAAGAGATTCTTTTTGAATCTCTTTTTTCGTTCCGTGAAACTTTTCAATCGATTCTTGAGTAGATTAGGAAAATAGGACCACAGAAAAAAGCAAGAGGGAGGAAGCCCCCTTGCATGCATCTACTGCTAATTCTTCAAAACATTGAAATATCTGGCTTCTGGATGTGAGAATACAATTGCCGTTACGGAAGCCTCGGGTTCCATCATGCAGCCTTCAGTTAACTGTATGCCGATATCCTCTGGCTGGAGGAGATTAAATAGCTTTTTTTGATCTTCCAGGTCTGGACAGGCAGGGTATCCAAAGGAAAAACGCTGACCCTGATATTTAGCCGAAAATCGATCCTTCATCGTCATTTCCGCTGTGTCCGGAAATCCCCAACGATCCCTTATTTGGCGATGGAGTAACTCCGCAAAGCCTTCTGCAGTTTCAAGTGCCAGGGCTTGAAGGGCATGACTTTCCAGGAATTCTCCTTTGCTTTTCAGCTTGTCTGCAGCTTGTCTGATTCCTGCTCCTGCGGTTACCGCAAACATCGCTATATAATCCTTAATTCCGTCTGAAACAGGGCGTACGTAATCTGCCAGACAAAGACCGGGCGAAACCTCCTGGCGTGGGAACTCAAAGGTTTCAATGATCTGGTCTTGTTGCTCAGGGTGGAAAATAAATAGTCTATTCCCCTCTGACTGGGCAGGGAAGAACTGGTAAACGGCAGCAGGATTGATCCATTTGTTTGCTATTGCTTCCCTTGTGAGGGATTGGACAACCTCATGCAGCTTGACTGCCTTTTCATTTGATTCAGCAAGCAATTTTTCTACTTTTCCTTTTAGGCCCAGATGATGGCCTAACAACATTTGCTGGTTGATATATGGCTCGATGTGAGAAAGGGTATACGTTTTTACGAGATGTCTATTCAAATCCTGCGGAATAAAGACAGGCGCCTTTGGAAGTGCTTTTGGACGTTCAAGCACAGCAGTGGCAGATTTCCGGCCAGGAATGATGATTTCTTGCTTGTTTAAGGCTGCTTCTTGCTTGTCCTTTTGTTCTTGCAAAAACTGTTCAAGCCCGTCCGGTTCCTGCAGTCGATTGGCTAGAGAAAGCCCGTTCATTGCATCTTTTGCATATAATACAAGTCCGTCATATTCCTGGGCGATTTTCGTATCAGTAAATTTCCTTGAAAGGGCCGCGCCTCCTACCATTATCGGAAGATCGATGCCTGCTTGCTTCATATCTTGTGCCGTCAGCACCATTTGCTGTGCGGATTTCACCAGTAGACCCGAAAGGCCGACGATGTCAGGTTTTTCTTTTTTAATTGCCTCTATAAGCGCAGTTGGTGCAACCTTGATTCCAAGATCGACGACATTGTAGCCATTGTTGCTGAGAATGATATCAACAAGGTTTTTGCCAATATCATGGACATCGCCTTTTACAGTAGCAAGAAGCACTTTCCCCTTAGCAGCGGTTGTATCGTTTTTTTCCATATGCGGCTCGAGGTGAGATACAGCTGCTTTCATGACTTCTGCGCTTTGGAGAACTTCCGCCACGATCAATTGATTATCATTAAAAAGTCTGCCAACTTCTTTCATTCCATCCATCAATGGACCGTTGATAATATCCAGTGGGGCAGGAAAGGTTTCCACTGCAATATCCAGGTCAGGGAGAAGGCCTTCTTTCGTTCCTTCAACCACATAGTAGGCCAGCCTTTCTTCTAGGGTCATATCAGGCAGGGTACTTTTTGTTTCCTTCTTTTTGTCTCGGTAAAAATCGGTAAAATCAGCTAGTGTTTGATCTTTAGTATCGAACAGTAAATCTTCCGCCATTTTTACTTCTTCAGGACTAATGGAAGCAAAACGCTCGAGCTTTTCCGTATTCACAATTGCATAGTCCAAGCCAGCCTGGGTGCAGTGATAAAGAAAAACAGAGTTCAATACTTCTCGGCCTACCGGAGGCAGACCAAAAGAAACATTGCTGATTCCTAGGATTGTTTGAGTTTCCGGAAGTTTTTCCTTAATCATCCTGATGCCTTCAACAGTCGCTTTTGCTGAACCGATATATTGTTCATCGCCGGTACCGACTGGGAAGACAAGCGGATCAAAAATCAAATCCTCCGCCGGTACCTTATATTTATTGACAAGCAGGTCGTAGGATCGTTGGGCAATCGCCAATTTTCGTTCAGCGGAAACACCCATCCCTTCTTCATCAATCGTGCCAACCACCACTGCGGCTCCGTATTTGTGGATCAGTCGAGCAACTGATTCAAAGCGCTCCTCGCCATCTTCTAAATTGATGGAGTTGATGATCGCCTTTCCCTGACAATAGCTTAGCGCTTTTTCAATGACTGCATCATCAGTCGAATCAATCACCAGTGGAACCTTTACTTTTTTGACAACTTCCTGAATGAACTGTTCCATATCTTGCAGTTCTTCTCTGTCGGGATCTGCAAGGCAAATATCGATAACATGGGCTCCATTTTTAACCTGAGCTCTTGCAATTTCTGCTGCTTCTTCTATCTTTCCTGCAGAAATCAATCTTTTAAATTTCCGCGAACCGATCACATTGGTCCGTTCCCCAACCATGATTGGTCTTAATGTTGGATCATCATAGATGAAGGGTTCGATTCCAGATACCATATGATGCCGATTTCCTTCTGTCTGCCTTGGCTCTTGTGCTCTCATTTTTTCCGAAATCGCTTTTATATGAGCCGGAGTGGTGCCGCAGCAGCCTCCGACAATATTCAGCCAGCCATGCGTGGCAAAATCGGATAGCTTCTGCGCAAGGGTATCAGGTGTTTCATGGTATTGACCTTCTTCATCGGGCAGTCCTGCATTTGGATAGCAGCTGACTGCGGACTGGGAGAGGAAGGACAGAGAGCGCAGATGCTCTTGCATGAATTCAGGCCCTGTTGCACAGTTCAGCCCGATGGCGATTGGATTCATATGCTGAACCGAAATATAGAATGCTTCAATTGATTGGCCGGCTAGTGTAGTGCCCATTGGTTCGATTGTCGCTGAAATCATGATGGGAAGTTCTTTGCCGCTTATTTCGAAAGCTCGTTTGATTCCACTATAGGCTGCTTTGACATTAAGCAGATCCTGACTCGTCTCAAGCAGCAGCAAATCCACCTTACCATCGATCAATCCGAGTGCCTGTTCTTCATATGTTTTCGACATTTCCTCGAAAGTGGATCCCCCGGTAACACTCAATGTTTTGGTTGTCGGGCCCATGGAACCAGCAACAAATCGAAGTTGGGAAGGAGTAGACGCTTCATCCGCAGCGGCCCTGGCGATCAGAGCTGCTTTCTTGTTAATTTCATACGCTTTATGCCCTAAGCCATATTCGTCAAGGACTAAACTGGTAGCACCGAATGTATTGGTTTCAATGATGTCTGCGCCGGCAGTTAAGTATTCACGATGTATTTGTTTAATCAATTCTGGTGCAGTAAGATTCAAGATCTCATTACAGCCTTCATATTCTTCCCCGCCGAAATCATCCGCGGAAAGATTAGCCTGTTGGAGCATTGTTCCCATGGCGCCATCCATGATCAGGATTTTTTGTTTCATCTGCTCAGTTAACAAGGTTGACATTTTGTTTCCTCCTCTGTAGATGGCTGCTGTATTCTTTAGCATAACGAGCTAATTCCACACTCATTTCATAATTCATAAAAGGGGTGATCAAATAGATGCCATTAAATAATTCAGCTGCTGCTTCGATCAAACCCTTCGTGATGGCAATGCCTTCTTTCTTGGATTGAAGCGGTTCGTTATTGAATTTCGCCATCGTTTCGAGTATTTCCTGTGAGATCTTAATTCCGGGAACTTCATTATGGAGAAATTCTGCATTCCTGCTGCTCGTAAGCGGCATCAACCCAATATAGATAGGTGTATCCAGATGCTTTGTAGCTTCCTGGACTGCTAATAGCATTTTTTCAGAGTAGACCGGTTGGGTTATGAAATAATCTGCACCAGCCCTGATTTTCTTTTCCATCCTCAGGACTGCTTTATCTATGGAGCGGACATTTGGATTAAAGGCTGCTCCGATCGAAAATGCTCCTTTTTGCCCAAGGTCTTTGCCAGAATAGGAGAGTCCTGAATTCAATTGTTTGATCATCTCAATTAATTCAAAGGAAGATACGTCAAAAACAGACGACGCTCCAGGAAAATCCCCGACTCGGGCAGGGTCTCCGGTAACTGCCAAGACATCATGAAGGCCAAGTGTGTGCAGACCCATTAAATGCGACTGCAGCCCGATTATGTTACGGTCCCGGCAAGTCAGGTGTACGAGCGGACGCATTCCAATTTTGTCTTTAACCAGATGGCCAACGGCTGAATTGGAAATTCTGGGTGAAGCAAGTGAATTATCCGCAAGTGTCAAAGCATCGATTCCTATTTCTTTTAACGCCTTCGCTCCTTCAAAAAAGCGTTTAGTATCGAGTTTCCGCGGAGAGTCTAGCTCGACAATCACCGAAGGTCGTTCTTTTACTAATTCATGCAGAGGAGCATCTGGCCGTTTGACATCTGCTGGTGCCGCCACAACCTTGACTTTTTTTGCCGCGACTAGCTTATTGCTAACTGGCTGCGACCCCTTTAGTTCATCAGCTAATGCTTTAATATGTTCTGGTGTAGTACCGCAACACCCACCGATCAGCCTGATTCCTTGTTCACGAAAGCTGCGGGCCGACTTTCTGAAATATTCCGGGTCGCCCTCATAATGGAATTTTCCATCTGTGTACGCTGGCAAACCAGCATTTGGATACACCGATAAGAATGCTCTTGTCGGAAGCTTGATCTGTTCGAGGCTCGAAATCATATGATGAGGCCCTAGTCTGCAATTAAGTCCGACGATATCAGCACCCAGATTTTCCAGCCTGTTAAAAACTTCCTGAAGAGGAGTCTGGTCCTGCATAATGCCGATTTCCTGGAGCGTTACATGAGCAATGATCGGCAAATCTGTTTCCTTTCTGGCAATTGCCAATACAGTCTCGATTTCCTCCATATCATAAAAGGTTTCGAGCAGCACTCCGTCCACTCCTTCAAGAAGCAGGCAATAGAGCTGTTCCCTGAAGCTACGCTTGATCTCTTCAATCGGGATGGCTGATGGCCTGATGCCGCGATTGCCGCCCATCGTTCCTAAAACATAAGCCTCGCTGCCTGCTGCCTGACGGGCAAGCCGGACAGCTGCGCTATTGATTTCCTTCACTTGATCCTCAAGTCCATATCTTTCTAGTTTTATATAATTGGCAGCATATGAATTCGTCTGAATTAGATCAGCTCCAGCATCCATATATGCTTTATGGATCTTTATGATCGCTTCAGGCTGGGAGAGATTCAACTCTTCAAAACAGGTTCCTGCTCCATAGGAATGGAGCAGGGTACCGATTGCACCATCCGCTATTAAAATTTCATTTTCCATTCGTTTCAGGAAACTCATTCTAATCCCTCCTTCTGTAAATCAGCCTTCTCCACCGCTTTTTTAAAAGCCGCTTGCAAATCATCTAGCAAATCTCGGTAATCTTCAATACCGACAGAGAATCGCAACAACCGCTCACAGACGCCGGTTTGTTCGCGAATTTCAGGTGGAATATCAGCGTGTGTCTGAGTAGCAGGGTAGGTAATAAAACTTTCAACACCTCCAAGACTCTCAGCAAAAGTGATTATAGACAAGCTTTTCAAAAATGGATCGACGATGGCGGGAGACTGGACACGGAACGAAATCATTCCGCCTCTTCCGGGATAAAAAACATCCTTTACAGACTCATGTTTTTTCAAGAAGTCAACCAGCTTCTTGGCATTCTGCTCATGTCGCTCCATCCTTAGTGACAATGTCTTCATGCCACGAAGGAGAAGCCAGGAATCGAAAGGACTTAAAACCGCCCCGCCCCCATTATGATGGAGGAAAAGGGACTCGCAAATTTCTTTCCCTCTTGCAACAATCAATCCTGCCAGCACATCATTATGTCCCCCGAGGTATTTCGTCGCACTGTGGATCACAATATCAGCGCCAAGAGTCAAAGGTTTTTGGAGAAGGGGAGTGTAGAAAGTATTATCAACGATCAACAAGATCCCGTACTCATTGGCGATCTGAGCAATGGACTCGATATCTGCCTGTTCCATTAACGGGTTTGTCGGTGTTTCCACAAACAGTGCCTTTGTATTGGGATTGATGGCTGCCTTGATTTCTAGTAAATTTGACATATCTGCATAGGTACTATGTAATCCCCACTTTTTAAATCCTTGCTCAAGAAGTCTGTATGTACCCCCATACAAATCTTTTGAGACAATCCATTCATCCCCAGACTTAAAAAGCGAGAGAACGGTCCAAATTGCCGCCATTCCTGAGCTGCAGGCAAATCCACGGTCTCCTTCTTCGAGGTCGGCAATTGCCTTTTCCAAAATTTCGCGAGTAGGATTGCCAGTACGAACATAATCATAACCACTGGACTGTCCAATCCCTTCATGACGATACGCTGTTGTCAAATAAATGGGAGGATTCACCGCACCGGTCGCAGATTCACTCCTATTGCCTAGCTGTGCTAACTTTGTATCGATTTTCACCAATGTACTCACTCCTCATGATTGATCGGCCAGAGACTATATTTGTTTTAAAATGCTGACTTGTAAAAAACAAAAAAGCCTTCTCAAGAAGAAGACTTTAAAATGATCAGCCAACTTCTTATCTGCCAAGTTTTTGAAAACTTGCTGGAATTAGCACCTTTTCAACAAAGTTGAAGGTTGCTGAAGCTTCATAGGGCCAGGACCCTCAGCTTCTCTCGATAAGATTCCATAAATGGAATTATTAAATTTCTCTAAATATTACAGCTGATATAGAAAATTGTCAATCATTAAATTAAAGTGGTGAACTAGTTTGTATTTGTTTCCTTCATTTGAGTGCGCATTAAATTTATGTGTTTGATATAATAATAGCATTCAACTTACGCAAGAATACGAGAGGCATTAAAAGAGTTTTAGTTTGGGAGGGGAAGACTATGAAATTTATCCATACAGGTGATTGGCATCTTGGGAAGCTTGTCCACGGCATCTATATGACAGAAGACCAGCGGGAGGTATTGAATCAATTTGTTGATCTTGTTGCTGAGGAACAGCCGGACGCAGTTGTGATTGCTGGAGATCTATATGACAGATCTGTACCGCCGACTGATGCGGTGGAGCTGCTCGATGAAATTCTGTTCAGAATCAATGTCGAGCTGAACACCCCCGTTATAGCGATAGCCGGGAACCACGATAGTGCCGAACGGCTGTCGTTCGGGAGCTCTTGGTACCGTCATAATCATTTTTACTTAACCGGCAAATGGACGAATGAGTTTAAACCTGTACATATCAAAGGGGTCAATTTCCATCTGGTTCCGTATGCTGAACCTGGCGTAATCCGGCATTTGCTCGGCGATGCTTCGATTCATTCCCATCAGGATGCAATGAAAGCTGTCATTGGCAAAATGGAAGAAAACCTGAATCCGAACGAACCGAATGTGTTTGTCGGACATGCCTTCGTTCTTGGAGGGGATTCCTGTGATTCTGAGCGGGCGCTTTCGGTGGGCGGTTCTGGCTGTGTGACACAGGATTTATTTGATCCATTTTCGTATACGGCACTAGGGCATCTTCACAGTCCTGATGCGATCAAACATGACAAGGTCAAATATTCTGGCTCTCTTTTAAAATATTCATTTTCAGAGGCAAAACAGCGCAAGTCAGTCTCCATTGTTAAAATGAATGAGAATGGAAGCTTCGAAATCAGCTATAGGAGCCTGAAACCGAAACAGGATATGCGTGAACTGGAAGGGCAACTTGAACAGCTTTTGGATCCTTCTTTTTATGAAAAAGAAAACACCACGGATTATTTAAAAGTAACGTTGTTGGATGATGGTGCGATCATTGACCCGATGGGCAAGCTGCGTCAAGTTTTTCCAAATGTCTTGCATCTTGAACGGAAAATCGAATCTATCGACCAAAAGCAAAGGCAGCACTTCAGCTCCATCAGAAAAGAAAAAAAGTCTGAACTGGAGCTTTTTGCACAGTTTTACAAGGAAATGACGACGAGCGAATTCACTGAGGAGAAACAGGGCATTATGACGGACGTGATTGGCCAAGTTTTAAAAGAGGAGGGGCAAAAATGAAACCTCTTAAACTGACGATGCAGGCTTTCGGGCCATATGCAGGTACAGAAACGATTGATTTTAAAGAGCTGGAAAACAGGACAATGTTTGTTATTTCCGGTAAAACGGGTGCAGGAAAGACAACGATATTCGATGGAATCAGTTATGCGATTTATGGAAAGGCAAGCGGAGAGGACAGGAATGGCACTGACCTGCGTAGCCAGTTTGCAGAAGAGGATACCCTGACTGAAATTTCCCTCGATTTTTCCTTGCGTCAAAAGACGTACCGAATCACCAGGTCTCCGCAACAGGAGCGGAAAAAGAAATCAGGCGAAGGAACAACCACCGTCGGAGCCAAGGCAGAGCTTTACCTGATTGACGAAAATGGTGACATCCAGCTGCTGGCTTCCAATGTTCGTGAAGCAGATGAAAAAATAAAGGAAATTATGATCATTGACAGCAATCAATTCCGACAAATTTTGATGATTCCGCAAGGTGAATTTCGGAAGCTGCTGACATCTGACAGCAAAGAAAAGGAAATCATCCTGCAAAGATTATTCCATACGGAAATTTATAAAAAAGTGGAAGAAAAATTAAAAGAAGAAGCAACACTTTTGAAAAAGATGGTCGAGGACCAGGTCGAAAAAAGGAGTGCTCAGCTGCGAAGCATTAAAGCGGTTGAAAACGATGAGCTCAAAGAACTGATCGCTGCAGGCAGCGTGAATGACACGCTTATTCTTCCGCTTTTAAAAAACGAAATCGACGCAATGGAGAGCAAGCTTCAGGAACTTGCGAAAGCCCGTGAAAACCTGCAACTAGACCGTGATCAAATGCAGCAGCGCTTGTTCGAGGCCGAAGCCACTTTGAAACAGATCCAATCGCTTGAGACATTGAAAGCTGCAAAGGAAAAGCTAGAATCCCAGCAAGCTTTGTTTGCCGAAAAAGAAACGCAGACGGTATTTGCTAAAAAAGCTGCCCTGCTCAATGCCCAGGAACAGCTGTGCCATAACTTGAAAGCAGATTTTGATTCCATGACGAACCAGGTGTCCCAGATTTCCCAGCGAATTGGACAGTTATCTAGGAAACGGGAAGAAGCGGAACGGGAGCACCAAAGACAAATGGACCGGGAACCTGAAAGGAAAGCCGCAGCAGAACAAGTGAACTTGCTTGAGAATATAAGAGGAGAAGTCCTAGCATTTGCCAGTATTGATTCCAAGGTAAAGAAAATGAAAGGATCCCTTGATTCCAAAAATCAAGACCGTGAAAATGGTGAACACGCCCTGAAAACAGCAGAAGATCGTCTTAAGGTTCTGCAAATTGAGAAGGAAGAGGCGGAAAAAGCTCAACTCACTTATCTTGAGAATGACCGGCAATTAGAAAAGCTCCTGCGCGAATTGGACAAGCTAACTAAATTTAAAAATCACCTACAAAAAACGCATTTGGCCAAAGCAAAATTTGAAACAACGAAAGGGCTGCTGAACCAAGTTGTTTCTCATCATCATGATGGGAAAGCTGCAGCAGAAGAGCTAGAACAAAGGTGGCTGCACTCCCAGGCTGCCGTTTTAGCCGGAAAATTGCAAGAAGGAAGTGCCTGTCCCGTCTGCGGCTCCGAACATCATCCAGCTCCAATACGGGCAGATGAAGGCTTTATCCCGACAGAAGAGGATTTAAAAGCAGCCAGGAAGCAAGTTTCCGTCCTTGAGAAAGAAAAGAGTGCTGTTGAGAAAACGGTTATTGAAGCTGAAACAACTTTGCGATCATTAAACACAAATGGCGAGGAATTAATGGCTGAAATCCTCGGTTTCCGTCCTGACTTTAAAATGGAACAGATTGCGGATGTCATCCTCATGACAGAGGGTGATATTGAAAAGCTGAAAAAAGAGCAGAATCAACTCGCAATAAAACAAAAATCGCTTGAAAAAATAAGGGCAGAAATAAAACGATATGATGAAGGCAAGGAAAAATTGCAGCTGCAATTGAAAGAGCTCGAAGACGAATACCAAAAACTGATTATCCAGTATACCGAAAACAAGACTACGCTAGCGAGAATGACAGAGAAAATTCCGGAACAACTTCGGTCACTGCAAGCATTCGAAGCAAAGTTGCAAACCGCAGAACAGCATCGAAAAGAGCTGGAACAGGAAATGGAGCTGGCGCGAAAGAATTTCCAGGACGCCAAGGAATTGCTAGGAACGGAGAAAGCCCGTCTTGAAGAAGCAGAAAGGCGTTTGAAGGAAATTGAAGCAAGGTTAGCCGCAGAACGGGAAGTGTTTAAAAATAACATGGTCGCTCAGGGATTCGAAAATTATCAGGCATATCACCAGTCTAAGACCCCCGAGCAGGCAATCCTGCGACTTGAAATGGAAGTAAGAGATTATCGGGAAGAAGTTCGCTCGGTCCGGGACCGGTTTACAGAACTCTCGGAAATGCTGAAGGATGTTAAAAAACCTGATCTGGAAACACTTCAAGCTAGTTTCTCAGAACTGAATCAAAAGATAAAAGAAGCGGATGAGACCTATCAGGATTTGAATCTCAAAAAACGTGATAATCAGTCTATTTTTAAACAGATTGTCTCATTAAACGAACAAATGAAGCAGCTGGAGGAAAAATACAAACTGGTCGGCCATCTATATGAAATTTCCAAAGGCCAGAACACATACAGAGTGACATTTGAACGCTTCGTCCTTGCTGCGTTCCTCGATGATATTCTGCGGGAGGCAAATGTCAGGCTGCAAAAGATGACAAGTGGCCGATACAGATTATTAAGAAAAACGGACCGATCAAAAGGCAATGTTCAAAGTGGCCTGGAACTTTTGGTGCTTGATGCTTATACAGGACAGGAACGGCATGTCAAAACCCTATCTGGCGGCGAAGGTTTCAAGGCAGCACTTTCATTGGCTCTTGGTCTTGCGGATGTGGTTCAGAATTACGCTGGCGGAGTATCACTGGAGACCATGTTTATTGATGAAGGTTTCGGAACGCTTGATCCAGAATCGCTCGATCAGGCAATTGAAGCCCTGATTGATATTCAGAGCAGCGGACGACTTGTTGGCATCATTTCTCACGTTCCAGAACTAAAAGAACGAATTGATGCAAGGCTGGAGGTTATCTCCACACAAACAGGCAGCAAAACTCAATTTGTGTTCATGAATTAATCGAGACAAGGAAGAGATTTTTAGATAGAGCCAAAATATAGTCACCAGGGAGATCGATCATGGAATTTGAAGTGGAATACCTTTCCTTCTACGTTGTTCAGGTAGAAGGAAAAGGCGATCAGGCAGATAAAAGATATAAACATTTCCAGACTCTGAACGAGGAAGAATATGAAAATAGTCCTTTAAAAGATTTCCTGGATGGTGAATTCGCAAAAATCGTCAAACGAAAGGTTGAACGCCATCCAAAAACAGATGAAGTTCCGACTAAGATTGGTTCCTTCATTGTTGAGGAAGGGCATGACCTGACCTCAAACCCAAACTATAATCTTTTTCACCGGGCGCGCTTTTCAGAATCAAAGGAGGATTTCCAGCAGGAGAGTGAGAAATTCGCCATTGCCTATGTGGATACGAGTGCTGTCCGCGGAGGAGCTTTCATTGTCGCCAAGGCAAAACTTCGTAAATATTTTGATGATGCTTTTGTGTTCATTCTGAAATGTGATTTCGAGCCGAAAGTTGCTTCCATTTCTGATGAAACTACCTTGATCCGTCAGGTGGAAATGGCCATTACAACGAAGAATATGAAGTCCATCCAGTATCCTTTTATGCCAGAAGAAGGCATGATCCAGGATAATGAATTGAAAATCAACCAGTCTTCTCATTCCCGTTATTTTGAGGATTTCCTGAAATATGTAGAATATGGACAGTCCATGCCCGAAATCGTCAAAACTCAAGTCATCGAAATGGTCCGCGGGCACATGGAGGAAACCTTCGAGCCGGAAAGTGAAGAGCGCGAACAGCTCGAAAACGCCATGGAAATCTGGGCTGCCAGCGAAAAAAGGGAACTGCAAGAACGATTTGAACCGGAACAAGTCATCGAGGCTGCCGCGCAGCTAATCGAGCATACACCTGAGCTCGAATTAAAGATGAAGCTTGATCACGTTTCGGTCAAAGGATTGCTTGCCGACTACGGTGACAGCATCCACCTGGCAAAACTAAATGGAAAATATGTCTTAATAATTGAAGCAGACGCAGTAACCTTTGAAAAAGGCTTTTCTCCAGTCGAATTTGCGAAACCTGACGAAATCGGCACTGTAGTGGAAAGAATCAGGCAAAAAGGCTAGCCACAAATAGATAAAATCCATCAGGCATCGATGTTTCGATGCTCTTCTTTATATTGTCAACATATAGGCTTGCTGATTAATTAGAAATGAATAGATCCAGTCTCGTTTTTCGTTGTGGACACATCCATACACATCTTACTGGGATTCCAAACACTCCCGTTCATTAAAAATCAATGAAAATAAGAAGTTTTAAAAAAATTGCTGATACAATTAGTTTTTATACTAACAATAACAAATACCTTTATACTTTATTGCTAGGGGGGCAATGTTGCATGAAAACCCATATTTTAGTCGTAGAAGATGAAATCCAAATTGCTCGTGTTTTGAAGATGGAGCTTGAATATGAAGGATATCAGGTGACGGTAGAGCATAACGGGAAGGCTGGGCTGGAAGCAGCCTTACATAAAGACATAGACTTAATTTTATTAGATGTGATGCTGCCTATATTAAGTGGCATCGAGGTGTTAAGACGGATACGAAAAGAAAACGAGAAGATTCCTGTTATTCTCCTTACCGCCCGTAATACCACGTTTGATAAAGTAGGTGGGTTGGATCAGGGTGCTAATGACTATATAACAAAACCATTTGAAATTGAAGAATTATTAGCAAGAATTCGTTCCTGTCTCCGCCATAATTCTATAAAAGACTCGATGCTGTCTATAGAAGATCTAGTTATTAATACCGATACAAGAGAGGTTGTAAGAAATGGCCTATCCATCCTCTTAACGCCGAAGGAATACGACCTATTGGTCTATCTAATTGTAAATAAAAATAAAGTGGTTACACGTGAAAGTATCCTTGTAAACGTATGGGGATATGACTATGAGGGAGAAACGAATGTGATTGATGTGTTCATTCGTCATTTACGAAAAAAGATTGATGATGGTTTTGCTTCTCCTTTGATCACCACTGTTAGAGGCATCGGGTATTCAATACGGGGAGAACTCAGATGAGGATTACATTAAAGATTAGTCTGTTAACCACCGCTTGGATGCTCCTTACCTTAATAATAATCAATATTATCGTGTTTATTTTATTTATGAAAACGACTGTTGATATGGAAAAAGATACCACGATTCAAAAAGCAGATGACATTGTAAAGTATTTTCAGGCCGAGACTGACTATACTCCTGAACAAATCAATAGTAAATTAAAAGCGCTTTTAACAGAACACTCGTATATTCGCATCTTACAGGCCGACAACCAAGTCCTATATGAAGTAACAAATGAAAAGCCGCTTGCTGAAAAAATAAAAGGAAAATATGTGGATACACAGGAGTCTGAAAGACGGGGAATATCATTAGCAAAAAAGGAAAAGCAGGTGTTAATCGTTCGTGTTCCGTTGAAAGAGGGACTTAATGTAAAAGGAAGTCTGGAGATTGGTAAGGAACTAATTGGCTTAGAATCAAGGAAAGATATACTATTATGGATTCTAGGGGTTAGCTCCCTTTTAGCGGTTATTTTATCATTACTAAGTGGAAGATGGCTAGCAAATATTATCATGCGGCCGATTACTAATATGATTCAGACGATGGAAGATATTGAACGAAGCGGTATTCCTAAGAAAATTATTATTCATAGCGAAACGAGGGATGAACTTCAAACATTAGCCAATACATTTAACTTGATGATTGATAGACTAGAGGAAAACTTTGAAAAGCAGTCTCAATTTGTTTCGGATGCATCCCATGAATTGAAGACTCCTTTAACCGTTATTAAAAGTTATGCCAACTTGCTGAGAAGACATGGATTGAAAGATCAGGAAATGGCCGATGAAGCTATACAAGCCATTCACACAGAGGCAACAAGAATTCAAAAAATGACGGAAACCTTTTTAGATGTAGCTTCTTTAGAGAAAGAAGTTGAGTTGGAAATGAATTTAGTCAATTTGGTTTCATTGTGCCAATCCATTCTTAAACAACTAAAACATGTTTATAAAAGAGATATTATCTTGCATTTTGAGGAATCGCCAATACTTATTCTAGCGGACGAATTAAAGATTAAGCAGGTTATTATTATTTTACTTGATAATGCCATTAAATATAGCAATAAAAACATTGATGTTTTTTTAAAAAAAATGGAGGGAAATGCTATTGTATGTGTGGAAGATCATGGTATTGGTATTCCCCAAGAAGAAATTGAGAATATTTTCGAACGATTTTACCGTGTGGATAAAGCAAGAAGCAGGGAAACAGGCGGATCAGGTTTAGGGCTTCATATTGCGAATAGGATTGTGAAATTACACAAAGGGGAAATTACCTTAAAAAGTAAAGAAGGAGAGGGAACTAAGGTAATACTGCATTTACCTGCCGGATTGGAATTATTGTAATAAAAAAATCTCATTCTATTCTTCTTGACCTTGAACTAATTTGGAGGCATGTATGTCCTATTTAATCACTTTATTTGAACAACACAGTTATTTGACATTATTTATTGGGATTTTTCTTGAGCTTCTAGCTTTTCCAATATCAGGGGAACTATTGATGAGCTATGCGGGCTACTTTGTTTATCAAGGGAAAATGAATTATGTTTTTGCACTGCTGACTTCATTTATATCGGCAGGTGCAGGAATTACAGTTACCTATTGGATTGGCAAGGTTGGAGGCTATAGGCTTATTGAGAAATACGGAAAATATATACATCTAGGTCCCGAAAGATATAAAAAAACAGCCGCTTGGTTTGAACGGTCAGGGAGTAAATTGTTGATCTTTGCTTATTTCGTCCCAGGGGTTAGGCACTTTACTGGCTACGTATCAGGAATTTCCGGAATGCCGTTTCGGAAATTTATTTTCCCAGCATATATTGGTGCTATTTTATGGGGAAGCAGTTTTATTACATTAGGAAAAGTATTGGGGCCGAACTGGAAAATATTCCACGAAGCAGCAAGTAAATATTTAGTTGGTTTTCTTATTGCTTTGGCTGGATTGATAGTGGGTTATCTCGTTTATCGGTTTTATAAAAATCAAATTAAAAACTTTTTCATTCATTGGTTAACATGGGTAACTAATTATTTTAGGACAATTAGGGCTACGGAAATATTTCTTGTATTTCTTTTCTTAGCGCTCATTGGTTTAGTGGTCCTGATGTTTGGGTTAACACAGGATTATCTGGCCAATGACTTTGCTGAGTTTAACGAAATAACAGAATATGTCATTCAAACTGCTATTTACATGAACTGGATGAACGGGTTATTAACATTTCAACAGCCATTTGCATTTGGAAGTGTAATTGCTGTAACCCTCATAGGTATCTGGGTAAAACAGAGAAACCGATTACTCGAATATCTTCTACTGGTGGTAACAATATTTGGAGGTATTCCTTTTCGTTCCATCATCATGGACCTATTTTCTTTCCTTCAAACACTAGGTTTCATGGGGGAATTTCATTCGGCGAATTTTCCTGATTTGAAAGCAACTTTGGTGATGATCATTTATGGAACTTGTATATTTTTACTCGTTCGGCATTCAAAAAAGAATTATTGGACTATTGTTATTCCTGTAATCGGATTATTTTTATTAGTAGGTCTAGCGATTGCAAATATTGCATCGACTCATTTGCTTCCTAGTGACATTGTAGGTGGGTATGTATATGGTGGAGTTTGGATCTTCTTTAACTTCTTGTTGTTTGAAATGTTTCGACTAATGCTTGAAAAGGATGAATTTAGAAAGGATAAAAATTAAATCTACGTATAAGGGAAGAAACCGTGATATTGGTCAAAATAATGCCGCCTAATATGTTTTATAAGGCGGCATTTTATTTTTTAGAATATTTAGACTAATAGTTGAATATTTCAAAATAAACGATATAATAAAGTTAAAAATACATACCGACCGGTTAGTAGATGAATAAACGATGGGGAAAAACGGTATATTTTTTGTGCAGACTAGTAGGAATGCGAGGACAACAAAGTGAAAGAAAAAATAATCGAGTACAGCATTCAATTATTTGAAAAAAAAGGCTTCAGTGAGACATCCATCCAGGATATCGTTAATTCTATAGGTGTGACAAAAGGGTCTTTTTATTATTATTTTTCCAGCAAAGAAGAGCTTCTCATGGATATCCACCTGAGATATATCGACGAATTGCTCGGCCGACAAGAACAGATATTGGCTGATCCATCGACAAGCAAACAAAAATTGTTCGAGACTGTCTATATGCTGATCAGCAGCATTAAAACAAAAGGGACATCAGCAAGAATCTTTTTTAGAGAGATGCGGCACTTAAGCGATGCCAGACTGGCACAGATTATCGACAAACGGGATGAATTTAGGCTGAACGTGGAACGGTTAATCCGGGAAGGAATCGAAATTGGGGAATTCCGTAAGGATTTAAACCCGGTCATTGTTACGTTTGGAATACTCGGTGCAGCTAATTGGAGTTATCAGTGGTTTAATCCAGATGGCAAGGTTTCTGACAGGGAAGTAGCGGAGATATTTGTCGAAATGATCTTAAAGGGAATTGAAATCAACTAAAGAATAAAATAGGAAGAGGATTAAAAACTTTAACATACTAACCAGTCGGTAGGGAGAAAGTGAGGATAAATAGATGCAGAACATTCAAATCCAGGTCCGTTTTGGCGAAACGGATGCCTTAGGACATATCAACAATACAAGTTATTTTGTCTATCTTGAAGAGGCAAGAATCCGCTTTTTTGAATCATTAGGCTATAGCATGAAATTGGATGAGTGGAAATTCATACTAGCGTCAACCAAATGCGATTTTGTCAGCCAGGGATACTTTGACCAGCTTTTGACTGTGAAAACATATGTGTCAAGAATCGGGTCAAAAAGCTTCCATCTTGAGCATGACATCGTCTGCTCGCAAACGAATGAGCTAATCGCCAAGGGAAATGCCATCATTGTGTATTACGATTTTAAAAATCAAAAGAGTGAAGTGTTGCCTGAATTGCTCAAAGAAGCATTAAAAAATAATTTTTTACTTGCTTGAAAAATGAATGATTTGTATTTGATTCTAATCAGGAGGTGCCTGGTTTGAGGTTCTCAGAAACGGTAGCGCTTATTACAGGAGCCGGAAGCGGAATACAGGATCAGATGTCCTTGTCGATGGCGGATGGTTAATCAAATAGTTAATTCGAAAGGGTGAGCGATATGACAGAAGTTAAAACAAGTGACCATTTAATTGTAAACAGAAGCGGAGCCGTTCTTTCATTGACGCTTAACAGGCCTGAGAGCCTGAATGCTTTTAGCCCGGAAATGATTCTCGGAGTGACAGATGAAATCCAGAAGGCCCAGGAGGACCTCAATGTCAAAGTAATCATACTGTCTGGCTCCGGCCGCTCCTTCAGTGCCGGAGGAGATGTGAAAACGATGGGACAGGCAAATGCCGTTGGCGTTTATGACCATATCGGCAAATTGAATGAATGCATCCTCACCATTAAGGATACAGAGAAGCCAATCATTGCTGCAGTACATGGTTTTGCTGCTGGCGCTGGCTTCAACCTGGCATTGGCATGTGATTTGATCATAGCGGCGAACGACAGTAAATTCGCCCTGAGTTTTTCCCAGGTAGGCCTAGTATCTGATGGGGGCGGTTCCTATTTTGTCCCGCGGCTGGTTGGACCTCACCTGGCAAAACAATTTATGTTCACCGCAGAACCTATTCCAGCAGAACGCTTGTACCAGCTGGGAGTCATCAACTACCTTGTGCCATTGGAAAACCTTCAAGAGGAAACGATAAAACTAGCCAGTAAATTAGCCAATGGGCCAACACGGACGTATGGCATGATCAAAAAGCTGATTGACCATTCAATGGCCGCAACTTTAGAGGAAATCCTTGAGCAGGAGCGTATTACCCAGACGATGATGGTTTCAACAGAGGACCATCAAGAAGGTATTGCAGCTTTTAACTTACAAATGCGTGGTCTAACTCCACCGTCTTTAGACGGTATCAGCTTTTAGCCTTATCCTTGCGTGTCCATACTAAGTGATGAGGTGAGAGTATGGACGGATACAGGAAAAATAGTCATGCGGTATTTGATATAAAATATCACGTGATTTGGGTAACAAAATATAGATACAAGGTGTTGCGTGGCCCAATAGCGGTAAGAACGCGGGAACTAATAAGGCAGGGCTGTGAAGCAAGAGGCATAACAATCTTGCAAGGTAGTGTAGGAAAAGATCACATTCATCTGTTACTATCATGTCCACCAAGTCTAGCTCCGAGTAAAATATTGCAATATCTGAAAGGGAGATCATCGAGGTTATTGCAAGACGAGTTCCCAGAACTAAAAAAGAAGTACTGGGGTCAACATTTATGGGCCAGAGGCTATTTTTGTGCAACAGTTGGTACAGTGACGGAAGAAATAATAAGAAACTATATTGCAAACCAGTTCAATGAAGAAAAGAACGACATATTCAAGATTGAAGAATGAGTTCAGTCTCATTTGGAGTATGCTTCAGCTTAGGGGCTTTAAGAAGGACTTCAGCCTTGAATAACGACTTTAGTCGTCGACATTTATGTCAAAATCCACCTGCTTTAGCAGGTGGTCGTTTAAGGAAAAAAGGAAACCTGAATTTACAGGCAACTAATGAGGATCATGATGAAAGCAATTTCTTCAGTCCCGGCAAACGAAAGGAAAGCTGATTTTAAAACCTTAAAAAGACCTGCGGTAACAGTATGGCAAAGATTAATACGGTTACCGGTCCAATTAATGCAGAGCAATTGGGAAAGACTTTGATTCATGAACACTTTATTTTTGGCTATCCAGGTTTCCAGGGCGATGTGACGCTAGGTGCTTTCAATGAGGAAGCAGCTTTGGAAGAGGCAATCAACATTGTCAGGCATATGCAGAGCTTCGGTGTCCAGACTGTCGTGGATCCGACACCAAATGAATGTGGCAGAAACCCGGAATTTTTAAAGAAAATATCTGAGGCGACAGGACTTCAGATCATCTGTGCAACAGGCTATTATTATGAAGGCGAAGGAGCAACCCCCTATTTCAAATTCAGGCAGGCTTTAGGTACAGCTGAAGAAGAAATTTATGAAATGTTCAAGAAGGAGCTGACCGAAGGCATTGCAGGTACAGGAATCAAGCCTGGAGTCATCAAATTGGCTTCAAGCAAAGACGAAATCACAGAATACGAAAAAATGTTCTTCCGTGCGGGTGCGCGCATCCAGCAGGAAACAGGAGCTGTGATCTTGACCCATACACAGGAAGGTACAATGGGTCCCGAACAGGTTCGGCTATTGATCGAAAATGGAGCGGATCCAGCAAAAATCATCATTGGCCATATGTGTGGGAATACAGACCCAGAATATCACAAACAAGTGCTTGACCAGGGCGTCAGGATCGGCTTTGACCGCTTTGGGATCCAGGGGATGGTGGGAGCACCATTCGATCAGCAGCGGGTACAGACTCTTCTTGCTTTGCTTACTGCAGGGTATGAGGACCAGATCTTACTTGCCCATGATACTGTGAATATCTGGCTCGGCCGTCCTCCTGTTATGCCTGAACAGGTAGCAAAAATCATGGAAAACTGGCAGCCAGGCCATATTTTCACCGATATCCTTCCGCAGCTAAGGGAAAACGGAGTGTCCGAGACTCAAATCGATAAGATGCTTGGCGGTAATGCAATTGGGTTATTCACGGGATCTTCCGTAAATTTAAATTTCCTAGAATACTAACCCTTGATTCTATAAGAAAGGGGCGATGACCTATGCAAAATTCACACATATTAAAAAAGGAATCAAGGATAGGCTCCCCAGCATGGCCTATCGAGTCAGTATCGGAAGAATTCATGAATGAATTAGCAGACACCTACTAACTATGTAAAAAGGAGATGCGCTTTCATACCGAAGCGCATCTCCTTTATTTATCATTATAAAATCATTTCAGATTGTACGTAGTGATAAAGCAGCTTAGTTGTATTTTCAATAGAATCTTTATGCGTTCTTTCAAATGCGTGTGATGAATCGATTCCAGGACCAATCAGACCGTGGATGATATCATGTCCTGAACGGATTGCGGCTGAAGCGTCCGATCCATAAAAAGGATAGATATCGAGTTTGTAGCCGATTCCATTGTCGATGGCCAGTTGTGTCAGCCTTTTACGAAGTTCATAATGATATGGGCCGCTCGCATCCTTCACACAAATGGAAACCGTATATTCATCGGTAGATTGGCCATCGCCCATCGCACCCATATCCACCGCCAGGTACTCAACAGTTTCCGGTGTGATATTCGAATTTCCTCCATAACCGATTTCTTCATTATTAGAAATGAGGAAATGTGTTGTATACGGCAGTTCCATGTTTTCACTTTTGATTTGTTTGATTAGCTGAAGGAGGATTGCTACGCTTGCTTTATCGTCCAGGTGACGTGATTTAATATACCCGGATGGCGTAAGCTGTACACGCGGATCAAACGAGACAAAATCTCCAACCTCGATGCCAAGTGCTCTCACATCATCAGCACTTTGGACTTTTTCATCGACACGTACTTCCATGTTATCCTGGTTGCGCTCTGCTTTTCCGGCATTCTTATAGACATGTACGGAAGTCTGGTGCATCAAAATCGTTCCTGAGTACTTTTTTCCGCTGGAAGTTTCAATCTCACAATACTCACCCTCGATGGAGTTATACTTAAAGCCGCCGATCAAATCAAGCTTTAGTCGTCCACTTGGTTTAATTTCTTTTACGATGGCGCCAAGAGTATCGACGTGGGCAGTCAGCATTCTGTGGTTTTGCCGATCTTTCCCCTGCAAGGTGGCAATCAACCCACCCTTGCGATTTCTTTTCGTTTCTACCTGCAATTCCTTTAAATAATTTTCTACATATGTAATCACATCGTTTGTATTACCTGAAGGACTCGGAATACTGACCAGTTCCTTCAACAGGTTCACTGTCTCGTCCGTAATTGGATATGCCATATTATAACTCCTCCCTATAATGAAGATTCTCGCATTATTCTTATTATAAACTTTTTTCCTGAAGCGAAATACCATTTAACTTTAAATACTGTAATCCTTAAACCAGTCCGCTCATATTTTGATTATGGATGTAGTTTTGGGAGGCGATAAAATGCACGGGTATTGGTTTAAATATTCCTTGCAGGAATGGTGCAGGGAGATGGAAGAGAAATGGGACTCCGTAAAAGCTCAGCTTAGAGAATCTGGAGATCAAGACTCGTTAATGCAATGGGAAGAAAACTTATTCACACTGAAAAATAAAGCAGAAAGTAACCCGGATGCGGAAGAGTTGTATGCACAAGCAAGAAAATTATTTGACGAGCTTACAAATTTTGAAAATAGCCCTGAAGATGGACGCCTGCAACCACAGAGGCTACAGCCGGTGCCAATAGGAGGCCACAAATTGCCGCCATTGCCATATGCTTATAATGCGCTCGAGCCTGTGATCGATAGAGAAATCATGAGACTTCATCATTTAAAGCATCACCAAGGCTATGTAGATGGCTTGAACAAAGCAGAAAAAGAAATGCAGAAAGCCAGGCAAACCGGTGATTTCTCTTTGATCAAACACTGGGAAAGGGAAGCAGCTTTCCACGGATCAGGCCATTATCTCCACACGATTTTTTGGAACATTATGATCCCGAATGGAGGGGGAACTCCAAAAGGGCAGCTAAGCAAGGCCATCAACGATACATTCGGCAGCTTCGAGAATTTTAAAAAACATTTTACCGAAGCCGCTAAAAATGTCGAAGCTGTAGGCTGGGTCATCCTTGTCTGGTCTCCTCGTTCCCATCGCCTCGAGATCCTCCAGGCTGAAAAGCATCAAAACCTGACACAGTGGGATGTTGTTCCACTCCTCGTTTTGGACGTTTGGGAACATGCCTATTATCTTCAATATAAAAACGAACGGGCTAAATATGTTGAAAACTGGTGGAATGTTGTCAACTGGAAGGAAGTAGAGCAGCGGTTCAACAAAGCCAGGGCATTAGCTTGGCAGCCATTTTAGAGGAGTGACTTAGTGTCACTTCTTTTTTTGTATAAAAGCTTCCTTTTGGCAAAAACTAAACATATGTTCGGGAGGTGGTATTTTGGATAATAAAGATTTTAACCAGATCTACAATGAATATAAGGAGCAAAGCAAAACACAGGTGGAAATCGAAGTAAACACTGGCCAGCCCGGGAAAGAGCAAATCGTGGCTGTCCGGAAAAATGATGACGGGGACCTGATTGCGTTCAAGACAGAGAATGGCAGAGAGCTGGATTACGTCACTGCCCTCAGTGAAGCGAAGGCTGGCAGGCTTGCCCATGTGGATGTATTCCATAAATACGGACGGGATATTCTCAGGAGTGAACCAGACGGAATCAAAGAAAACAATCTCGATCATTTACCCGATTTTTAGCAGGGAATTTCCCCTGCTATTTTTGTTTCCTATATAAAAAAACTTGATTTTTCTGAAATTTCAATCTAAAATTAAGAGTAACATACCAACCGGTAGGTATGTGAAAAAGGGTAGTAACATACAATTTTAATAGGCCAGTTTGTTTAATAAGTAAAAATGAAAGCGTTAACAGCTACCAGATAGGGAGGAATCATGATGGGAAGATTTGATGGCCGAGTGGCTTTTGTAACAGGAGGAAGCCGGGGAATTGGAAAAGGGATTGTCCAGCTATTCGCGCAAGAAGGAGCTAAAGTAGCTTTTATTGATTTGAACGAGGAAGTACTTGCAGATACAACGAATGAGCTTCGTGAAAAGGGATATAAAGTCTACTCAAAGATAGCGAATGTTACTGACGCAGAGCAAGTAGAACAAGCTTTCAAAGAGGTGAAAGATACCTTTGGTTCGGTTGATATTCTAGTGAATAATGCGGGCATCATACGTGACAACCTTCTTTTCAAGATGACCGACTCTGACTGGCAAACAGTCATGGATGTTCACTTAAAGGGATCATTCAATGCAGCCAGGGCTGCTCAGAAGTACATGGTCGAACAGAAGTATGGCCGGATTATTAATATTTCCTCAACTTCTGCACTTGGAAACCGAGGACAGGCAAACTATGCTGCAGCCAAGGCAGGGCTTCAGGGGTTCACCAAAACCCTGGCCATTGAGCTGGGGCGTTACGGCATAACCGCAAACTCCGTAGCTCCAGGGTTTATCGAAACGGAAATGACAAGAGAAACTGCAGCTCGAATTGGCATCCCTTTTGAGGATTTAATTAAACACAGTGTAGCGGGAATTCCTGTTGGCAGAAGCGGAAAACCGGAGGATATTGCCAATGCGGTCGCTTTCTTTGCGGATGAAAAATCATCCTTTGTAAATGGCCAGGTCATTTATGTCGCAGGCGGGCCTAAAAATTAACGTGAGGTGAAGGATCTATGTTCAAAGAGCATATTGGCAAGCAATCGAATAAAGTGAAAAATATAGTTGAACGCGGTGCTGTCAAAAAGTTTGCGGAAGCCATCGGGGATCTTCATCCCATTTTCGTGGACGAGGAAACGGGCAAAAACTCCAGATACAGCAGAAACATCGCGCCGCCAACGTTTCCGAGAGTATTTGACTATGGAACAATCGACGGATTGAACCTTCCAAATAAAGGCCTGATCCATGGTGAACAAACCTACCATTATGAGCGTCCATTATTGGTAGGTGAAGAACTCACATGCTACTCCGTAGTGGAAAATTACTTTGAAAAGAAAGGCACTCAAGGAGAGATGGGATTTCTTGTGCTGGAGAGCTTTGGCGAGGACGACATGGGTCAGGTTGTTTTCACTTCTACGCAAACAGTCATTATTACGGAAGCAGTAAGGAAGGTGCTGATTGGATGAGTAGATTGGCAGAATGGAAGATTGGTGAATCTCTAAAGGAAATCCAGCTGGATCCGGTGGATCGTATCACTTTAATTAAATATGCCGGTGCCTCCGGTGATTATAATCCGATTCATACAATAGACGAAGAAGCCCAGAAAGCGGGACTGCCTGGGATTATCGCTCACGGAATGTGGACGATGGGCAACCTGGCAAAACTGTTTACTAATTTTTACGAGGAAGGTTACATTCAGGACTATACCATTCGTTTCAAAGGAATGGTGTTCCTGAATGACGTTGTCACTCTCCAGGCTGAACTGGCAGAGGAAAATGAAAACAATCTCCGATTCCTCGTCCGAGCAGTCAACCAAAATGGCAACGAGGTCATTAAAGGAACTGTTACTTGCCAGCTTTATGCTTCTTCATACTAATAATATCAATAATTTCAGGAATATCTGCGCCAATTGTTTCAGCTAAATCTACTTCTGTTAAAAAAACGTTTGTTTTTTCCAGAAACAGGTGACGTTGATGATGGTTTGAAACAGAATTATTCAATCAAAAGAAAATTTGAAGAGGTGGAAGATATGAATTTTGACCATACAGAAAAGGTCAAGGAATACCAGGCCAGGCTGACAGATTTCATGGATGAATACATTTATCCAAATGAACAGGTATATAATGAACAAATTGACAAAAAGGACCCTTTTTCAAAGGTTCCATCGATCATGGAAGAACTAAAGGTAAAAGCAAAAGAAAAAGGTCTTTGGAATCTGTTTTTGCCTAAGAGCGAATATGGGGAAGGATTGACAAATCTCGAATACGCTCCCCTTTGCGAAATCATGGGCAGGTCCAGCATCGCGCCAGAGGTGTTCAACTGCGCTGCTCCAGATACCGGGAATATGGAAGTGCTTGTCCGCTACGGAACGGAAGATCAAAAGGAACAATGGCTGAAACCACTTTTAAATGGGGAAATCCGTTCCTGTTTCTCCATGACGGAGCCGGATGTTGCTTCATCTGATGCAACGAATATTCAGGCTAGCGTCGTCCGTGATGGCGACGAATATGTTATTAACGGGACAAAATGGTGGTCATCGGGTGCAGGCGATCCGCGCTGCAAGATTGCGATCGTGATGGGAAAAAATGACCCAAATGCTCCAAAGCATGAGCAGCAATCTATGGTTCTCGTTCCGCTGGAAAGTCCGGGAGTGACAATTAAGAGAACCATCCCAGTCTTTGGCTATGACCATGCTCCACATGGACATGCCGAAATAGAATACAAGAATGTCAGAGTGCCTGTTTCCTATATGATTTGGGATGAAGGGAAAGGCTTTGCGATTGCCCAGGGGCGTCTTGGCCCAGGCAGGATCCACCATTGCATGAGGACGATTGGAGCTGCTGAAAGGGCACTAGAGGAAATGTCCAAACGGGTACTGGAAAGAACTGCTTTTTGCAAAACACTTGCCGAACAGGGGGTCATCCAGGAATGGATCGCGGAAGCACGAATCGATATTGAGCAGTCCAGACTTCTGACATTGAAAGCCGCCTATATGATGGATACAGTTGGAAACAAAGAAGCGAAAGCAGAGATTGCAATGATCAAAGTTGTTGCACCAAATATGGCGTTGAAAATCATCGACAGGGCGATCCAGGCTTTCGGCGCTGCAGGAGTAAGTGATGATACCACGCTCGCTGCTTCCTGGGCAAATATCAGGACACTGAGGTTGGCGGATGGGCCTGATGAAGTACACAAACGGGCAATTGCAAGGTATGAACTGAAAAAATATAGGTAGGGGGAAACAGCAATGCATGTATCAGAATTATTTTCACTAAAAGGAAAAGTCGCCATTGTCACTGGTGGCGGACGCGGTCTCGGCGAACAGATCGCTGTTGGTTTTGCAGAAGTAGGAGCCAATGTTGTCGTCTGTTCGCGACGAGTCGCGGCATGTGAGGAAGTAAGTCAAAAACTGAAGGAAATCGGTGTTGAATCCCTTGCTTTGAAATGTGACATCACGAACCCAGAAGATGTAAAAAATGTCGTTAACCAAACTGTAGAGAAATTCGGCCGGATCGATATTCTCGTCAATAACAGCGGAGCGTCATGGGGAGCGCCAGCGGAAGATATGCCGCTGGAGGCGTGGCAAAAGGTAATGAATGTCAATGTGACTGGAACATTTCTGATGTCACAGACAGCTGGGAAAGTCATGCTCGAACAAGGCTCAGGGAAAATCATCAATATTGCCTCGGTGGCTGGATTGAAAGGGTCCAATCCAAAGATAATGGATGCAATTGGCTATAACACCAGCAAGGGCGCTGTGATCACTTTTACAAAAGACCTTGCTGCAAAATGGGGACCACGCGGGATCTACGTTAATGCAATAGCACCCGGTTTCTTCCCGACTAAAATGTCAAAAGGCCTGCTGGAAAAAAGCGGCCAGGCAATCCTCGAAGGAACGCCACTACGGAAATTTGGATCTGATAACGACCTAAAGGGGGTTGCTGTATTCCTAGCGTCCCCAGCCTCTGACTACATCACTGGAGACGTAGTCGTAGTGGATGGCGGCACTCATGTCCTTTAAAAATGGGAGAATGCATTGAAAAGAAATTCCAAAGGAGGAATGGAAAAATGGCTTCTGATACGATACCGATCAGGCAAGGAGAAGAACTAGATACAGAAGGAATCGAAAAATACCTGAGGGAGCAATTGCCTGATCTTCCAGAAGGCATTTTAACAGTTGATCAGTTTAGCTTTGGGAAATCAAACCTCACCTACCAGCTGAAAATTGGAGAATGGGAGGCCGTCTTAAGGCGGCCTCCGTTCGGTCCTGTTGCACCAAAAGCGCATGATATGGCTAGAGAGTACAAAATTCTTAAAGAGATTAGTCCACACTTTGCTGCTGCTCCGAAGCCCTTTTTATTTGCTGATGAAAATGTCATCGGCAGTCCGTTTTTTGTGATGGAAAGAAAGCGTGGCATCGTACTTGATACAGATTTCCCAGAAGGCATCGCGCCGACTGAAGAAATGTGCAGATCGTTATCGGAAACGATGGTTGACCACCTCGTTGAGCTTCATAGCATCGATTATACGAAGACTAGGCTGACCGAAATGACAAAACCTGAAGGCTTCATGGAACGGCAGGTCATAGGCTGGATCCGCCGTTATGAGCGAGCGGAAACGGATATTATCGAAGGGGTTGAGCATTTGAAACAATGGTTGCTAAAGAATGTCTCAGAATCCAAAATGCCAGCAATCATTCATTATGATTATAAATTGAATAATTCCATGTTCAATGAGGATTTAACCAAAATGGTCGGACTGTTCGACTGGGAGATGACGACGGTAGGTGACCCGCTGGCCGATCTGGGTGTGGCGATGAGCTACTGGATTCAACCGGATGATTCCGATCTGTTAAAAAGCGGGCTGGGAAAACCGCCAGTTACAGTGATACCAGGGTTTATGACGCGTAACGAATTCATGGAGAGGTATGCGAGGAAAAGCGGCAAGGACCTTGCGAATATGAATTTCTATCAAACATTCGCTTATTTCAAGCTTGCGGTGATCTGCCAGCAAATTTATTTTAGGTGGAAAAATGGCCAGACAAAGGATAGCCGGTTTGCTCACCTAGATGCGTTTGTCAGCAGCCTGATTCAATATGCGTTATATACCTCAGAAGAGAAGGGGTGAAGGACAGAATGAAAATTCACCTTTTGCTAAAAAAAGAAGAGATTGACAAGCAAAAAATGGCCGACAATAAAATCGCTGTAGTTTTTGATGTGCTTCTGGCAACTTCCACGATCACGTCAGCCCTTGAATTCGGTGCCAAAGAGGTGATTCCGGTCAATGATAGAAAGGAAGCGGAAAAGGAAGCAGCAGGGAGGGAGAAAGATTGTTTCGTACTCGTCGGCGAGTATCAGGGGAAAACAATCGATGGGTTTCTGTCACCAAATCCGCTGGAATTGAGAGAAAAAATCGAGGGGAAGTCCGTCATCCTGTCGACAACCAATGGAACCGTCGCGCTTAAAAATTCGGCCGATGCCCAAAGAGTTTATGCGGCGTCCTTAATGAATTGCCGGGCAGTAGCCAATCATATTTTAAAAGATTACCAGGGAGAAACGATCGTGGTTGTCTGTTCAGGCTCCTCGAATGAGTTTAATGTCGAGGATTTCCATGGGGCGGGATGCTTCATTGACTGCCTAATTAAGGAATATGACAAGGAGTATTTCCTGACGGATTCTGCTTATGCTGCGCAAAGTTTCTACCATAGGCACAATCTAAACAGTAATGATATTTTAAAAGATACCAGAGTTGGACGGATGCTAAGTAAACATGGCTTTGACGAGGAAATTGAATTTGTCTCACGGCAAAATATTTTTACCACGGTTCCTATGCTGATGGACAAAAAGAGGATAATAGACGTTTTGAATGACAACGTTTACAAAAAGGAAGGAAAAGTATGTCATTGAAAACAGAAGGAAGGTATTGCTTCCTTTAAAAAGAATTGCTCTTAAGCCGGTTGAATAATAATCTATGAAGGGGACTATATGATGCCAAACCTACACTTTGATCACTGGCCAAGAACCTCTAAATCTCTTATATTGCCGGAAACATCCCTCTATGAGAATCTGAAAGTCAGTGCGGAAAGATATCCGGACCAAATTGCAATCTATTACTATGGAAATGCCATTACTTACAGAGAGCTGAACGAAGATGTAAATTCACTTGCTGGATTCCTCCAGCAGAAACTTGGAGTTAAAAAGGATGACAGAGTTTTGTTATTCATGCAAAATTCTCCCCAGTTCGTCATTGGATTCTATGCAATTTCTCGAGCTGATGCAGTCGTAGTGCCAATCAACCCTATGCTGACTGCAGATGAATTGAGTTTTTACATCAATGATTGTGAGATTACTTCGGCGTTGGTTGGGCAGGAGCTTTATGCAAAGGTTGAGCCGCTGATCGGTTCAACTCCATTACAGAATGTTGTGGTTGCTGCCTACTCTGATTACAAAGGAGAGAATTTTGACGGTGTCGTACCTCCGGAGGCAGAGGCTGCCAGGGAAGTTCATGAACAACCAGGGCACTTCCATTGGATTGAAGCTATTGCAGCCCAATATGAGCCAGATGCCCATACGACAAAGGCAGATGACATTGTCGTGCTTCCCTATACATCCGGAACAACCGGACTTCCAAAAGGCTGCATGCATACGAATCGGACCGTCCAGGCGAATACCATCGGAGCCTATCATTGGTCCAGCTCGACAACGAGTACCGTTCACTTGACTACATTGCCATTATTCCATGTGACCGGCATGGTACACAGCATGCATATGCCGATTTTTTCCGGAAGTACGATGATCCTAGTGACAAGATGGAACCGGGAGACAGCGGTGGAACTAATAAAATCTCAAGAGTGCACACACTGGGTTGCGATTGCTACGATGATTGTCGATTTCCTGGCGAATCCAAAACTTGATCCAAGGGATATTGCCACACTAACATCGATTTCCGGCGGGGGCGCAGCCCTTCCAGAGGCAGTGGGGGAAAAGCTTTTTAAATTGACCGGGCAGCGATTTGTAGAAGGGTACGGACTTTCCGAAACAATATCCCAGACCCATTTCAATCCACCAGATCGGCCTAAAATGCAGTGCCTTGGCATTCCATCCTTTGATGTTGATGCAAGGATTATTGAACCATCCACCGGGAACGAGCTTGATCCCGGTGAGGCAGGAGAAATTATCGTAAATGGGCCGCAGGTAATGGTGGGATATTACAACAGGGAGGAGGAGAACAGAAGTTCCTTCATTGAAATAGATGGCAAAAAGTTTTTCCGGACGGGCGATATTGGCCGTTATGATGAAGAAGGCTACTATTTCATGGTTGACCGTGTTAAAAGGATGATCAATGCTTCTGGCTATAAAGTTTGGCCTACAGAGGTTGAATCTTATCTTTACAAACATCCGGCAATCCAGCAGGCGGTTGTAGTCGGAATACCTGACCCAAGAAGAGGCGAATCGGTAAAAGCATTTATCATTTTAAATAATGGGTATGAAGGAAAATTAAGCGAAGAAGAAATCATCGATTGGTCCAAACAGCATATGGCAGCTTATAAGTACCCTCGCGAGGTAGAATTCAGGACGCAATTCCCGATGACCAGCAGCGGCAAGATTCTGTGGAGGAAGCTTCAGGAGGAAGAAAGGGAAAAGGCTGAAAATCAAGTGAGAGAAAAGACTCCGTCAGAATATTCAAATGCTGATAATTAATCCGTGATAAATAATTCTAGCTGCGGCAGTTAAGATGAACTGCCGTTTTTCGTTGAAATCATATGCATCCAGGTCATACAATAAGAAATAAGCTGTCGCCCAGCATGGTACCTGAAAGGAGTGGTTGACATGAATAATAGAATTGGAGTGGACGCGGGAGGATCTTTAATTAAAATTGTCTATGAGGAAAATGGGAGAATGCATTTTCGAAAGCAGCCTAATTCAGAACTGGATGATGCCTTGCAGTGGCTGAAAATCACCGCACCAAATAAACCAATCTATCTGACAGGTGGAAAGGCAGGAACGATACAAGCCAATTATTTTCCGGAGGCAAAGGGGGTAGATGAATTTTCTGCTGTATGCGAAGGCAGCCAGTATTTGAAAATGAGGGAAGCGATGACTGCCGGTGAACCTTACATACTGGTCAACATCGGGACAGGCACTTCCTGGTTTACAATGAAAGGGGAACAGTATGAACGCGTTCTCGGAAGTGGAATTGGTGGAGGTACTTTTATGGGACTGGGGAAAATTTTATCTGAAGTGGATAGCTTTTCTGAACTGGTAAGTTTAGCTGCTAAGGGGGACAAGGGGAATGTTGACCTGCTCGTGAAGGATATTTATTATCCGGAAAACCCGCCAATCCATGGTGATTTAACAGCGAGCAATTTCGCGAAGATACAAGAATTCCCTTCAAGCTCTTCAGCGGACAAAATGGCTTCGCTTAACAATATGATCGCAGAAACGATTACGCTTCTCACTGTTCAGGTTGCTAGTATTCACAATATACACCAGGCTGTCTTTATCGGGAGTACACTTGCAGGAAATAACCCCCTCCGCGAAAGTCTCAATACTTATTGTAAAATGTCTGGAATTGATCCGGTTTTTTTGAAAAATGGTGAGTTTAGCGGGGCGATTGGGGCAATGCTCAAATAATGAGAAAAACCGGGCAAACTGCGCCCGGTCCTTTTTTGGTTTGGCCGATAATCGATTTCCACTCCAGACACTCGCTTTCCGTGGGGCGCCAGGTGAGCATTTCGTCGCTTTGCTCCTGCGGGTCTCACCTTGGCTGCAATCCCTTTTTTAATGGAAAAACCAAGCTTTCCTCTTTAAACCGGTTTGAAAATACTAAGCGAGTTTTCGATTTATATAGCGAATTGGAAATCACAACTCCCAAAATTTTATATGTTTCGTGTTTTTTTACTAAAACTCCTGCCATAAGGGCATCTTTCATGCAGAAAGATACCCTATGCGAGCATTTCCACAGTTAATTCTCTTATTATTATAATTTTGATTATTTGGATCATCGAAATAAGTAAAACTATTTCCATTTTTTTCAATACACCTTTAACTTCATTTGGCAGGCCCTAAGCGTCTCGAAGAGTATGATCCACAGCTAGACAAGAGACTCAAGGGGCTAGGCGTTGAAGTAAACCTCAACTAAAGAAGTTTATAATTTCCTAAATTCAACAAAAGAGGGGAAGCCACTGGCTCCTCCTCTTTTATGGAATTTACCTATTTTCTTTAAAAATGTCAGAGACGATTTCAAATGATTTCAGTCTGGCTTTATGGTCAAAAATTTGTGCATTGATGATCATTTCATCCGCCTGAGTATCATTAAGAAACTCCTGTAGCTTTGCTTTAATGGTCTGCGGTCCGCCAACAATCGAGGAACCGATTCGGCTATCTAGCAGCATCTTTTCATATTCGCTGATCTGACTATCAAAATCTTTTACAGGTGGCAGCAGGGGACTTGGATTATTTCTAAAAAGATTTAGGAATTGCTGCTGCATGGATGTCGCCAGAAATTCTGCTTCCTGATCCGACTCGGCCGCAATCACGTTTACGCCAACCATAGTATATGGCTGGTCTAATACATCAGAAGGCTGGAAGTTTTTCCGATATAGTTTTAGCGCACCCAAAGTATTTTCCGGAGAGAAATGACTGGCGAATGAAAAAGGCAAGCCGAGTTGTCCTGCAAGCTGTGCACTATAGCCGCTTGATCCCAAAAGCCAGATTGGGATGTTTAATCCTTCCCCGGGAATAGCGTGCACACTTCGAAGTTGTGAATCAAGTTCCGGATTAAAGTATGCGCGAAGTTCATCCAATTGCTCTGGAAAGTCTTGGCCATCACTGCGCCGTTCTCGCCTTAAAGCATAGGCTGTCATCTGGTCTGTGCCAGGAGCACGGCCGAGCCCAAGATCGATCCGGCCCTGGAAAAGAGATTCTAAAGTCCCGAATTGTTCCGCGATCACAAGTGGAGCATGATTTGGCAGCATGATCCCACCTGATCCTACTCGGATTGTGGATGTACCGGCTGCAACATGTCCGATGACTACCGAAGTTGCAGAACTAGCAATCCCAGGCATATTATGATGTTCTGCCAGCCAGTAGCGATGATATCCCCATTGTTCCACATGCCTAGCTAGGTCAAGCGTGTTGTTCAGTGCATCTGAAGCGGTGCCGCCTTTAATGATTGGGGCAAGATCAAGCACTGAAAATTTGATATCGGTTAAACGTTTGCCGTCTGCCATAATTGCATCTTCCTTTATTGAATGATATTAACAGCTAGGAAGAGCTTTTATCTATTCCTAGCGTCTATACCATTCAATAGTACCAATAATCTTTCGATAATCAAAATAAAATGGTTTTTCGCTCGATTTGACAGATGGCTTTTCCGTTAATTAATGGAAGGTCGCTGCGTGACAAGGGAGGGATTCTCAACCTTTGTCTCTCTTTTTGACTCTCTAATGGTTGCTTCAATATTGACAAATTCCGGATATCCATAAATACCATGTTCACTGATGTCCAGTCCAATGTTTTCTTCATCTTCTGTAACTCTCAAGCCATTCATCACCATTTTCATTCCTAACAAAATGAGGTAGGAAACAACAAAAGCAAAAGCACCGGAAGCTAAAACTCCCATAGCCTGTACCCCGAGCTGGTCGAAACCTCCGCCATAAAATAATCCTGGTTTTCCGACAGTTGCCAATTCTGGAGTTGCGAAGAATCCAGTTGATAAAGTACCCCAAACTCCTGCTGCCCCATGAACGGATAATGCAAATATAGGGTCATCAATCTGTTTGCTTTCAAAAAACCTAATGCTATAGAAGACGAGAATTCCGGAAACCAATCCAATTACAACTGCTGCCCATGTATCAACAAAGCCACTGGAAGCAGTGATGCCGACAAGACCGGCCAGTGTTCCGTTCAACATCATTGGGATATCGGCCTTTCCCATGACAATCCATGAAACAGCAAGTGCAGCAATGGTACCAGCCGCAGCTGCAAGATTCGTGTTCAGGGCGACAAATCCAAAAAATGCTCCATCTACTGATAGCGTGCTGCCTGCATTGAATCCAAACCAACCCACCCAGAGGAAGAGTACACTCAACGCGGTGAATACGAGGTTATGACCGTCAATTTTATTGGCCGAGCCATCTTTATTATATTTGCCTAAACGAGGTTTCAATAGAAGTGTTGCTGCCAAGGCACCCATTGCGCCTGTAAGGTGAACGACTGTCGAACCAGCAAAATCCTGTTTCCCATGTTCTGCAAGCCAGCCGCCGCCCCAAATCCAGTGAGCAATAAACGGATAAACCAATATGGAGAAGAAAACTGCGAAAACAACATAAACAGATAATTTTGCTCTTTCAGCGAATCCGCCAAAAGCTATTGTAATCGAAATTCCCGCGAAAGCCAGTTGAAAAAGGAAGAACACGGATCCTGAAAGGCTAAGCCCTTCCACTTCATAGCCTGAATAAAAGAAATCCGAAAATCCTAAAATCGAATTGCCTTCCCCGAATATCAGACCATATCCTACAGCCCAGAAAACAATGGAGGAAATACCAAATGTCAAAATCGTTTTGCCGGCGATATGGCCAGCATTTTTCATTCTGGTAGAACCTGTTTCAAGTAAAATGAAGCCCCCAATCATCAAAATTACTAATACTGTTGAAACCATTACCCATAAGCTATTTAATAAAAAAGCTGTATCCAATTTTGCTCAACTCCCTCTTTAGTTTGTATGTTATATGTATTTTGTCATCTAATTCATAAGAAAACCACTACCGTGTAAGGAAATCTAACATCAAATTTAAGTCAAACAAAAAAACCCTCTAGGAAGAAGGTTTCAAGATCATTTTTTTCGTATACCGAATCGGGCATTTAGTTGTCCTTGGATCATTTTTTTATGTTCTTCTGCTTCATTTATTTTCTGTTGCTTCACCATTTCCTGCCTGATTTCATACGTCTGGACACCATCTTCAATCTTATTGGCGATCTCAACTAGTAGTTCAACATCCGCAAACGAATATTTTCTGCTCCCGCCTGGTGTTCGATCAGGAAAAACCAGTTTTCTTTCTTCGTAATATCGTATTTGCCGTTCTGAAAGACCTGTTAATTCACTAACTATCCCGATTGTAATCACTTTTTTATCTTTATAGGAGGAATCAGCAGCCAGAAGGATCACCACGCTTCTTTCTTTTTATGTTACATTTTCTCACATAACATCATGTTTTGTAAAGAAAAACTGGAGGAGCTACCGTCCATTTGTTAAATTTTTTAGTTCAGTCACGGTTAGTTTTCTTAATTCGTTTTCACTTTTTTTCGTTAGCCCTGTTTTCACCAAATGTTTAATATAATGTTCCTTTAATTGTTCAACAGCAGTCCTTAAATGGAATGACATAAAATAGCCCCCTTAAAGATCGTCATTTTGAATTTTGCGCAAAATTTCCATTGCTTGCATTCCTTCTTTTTTCAGAAGTTGCTCAAACAATTGATCCCGAAATAGGTCAAGCATCACAATCAATTTCGCCAAATCCAATTCCTTCTGTCTGACCATAGAAATCTCCCCATTCCATTTGTAAATAGATGTAATTTGTTTCATCTTAACGGATACCAATTGGGTAATCAGTAAGTTAGGAAGGATTTCTGACAGGAATTTTAACAGTTGAGTAATCATTTGTGTGCAAATCGGAAAAACTATCATGACGAGGAGGAATAATAATGAACCAGAACATACCATCGAAAAATCGAGGGTATATCATAAATGAATATGATGCACTTAAGAAAGTCATTCTTTGCCAGCCACAATATATGACCATCCGGGATGTCATAAATGAAACTCAAAAACATTTTAAGGATGAGGGAATTCATATCGAGCTTGCCTTGGAGCAACATCAAAAATTTGTGAATACATTAAAAGATTACGGTATTGAAGTCATTCTGCTTCCGTACCATAAAAAGTTTCCAGAGCAAGTCTTCACTAGGGATGTTGGCTTCACCCTCGGCGAAACCATTTTTGTTGCAGAAATGGCAAATGACGTCCGAAAAGGCGAGGAGGATGTATTGAAACAGTGGTTAGAGGATGAAGAGATCTCCTATTACAATCTTCTAGGTGATAAGATTGAGGGCGGCGATGTAATCATTGATCAGGACACCGTATATGTAGGCATGAGCAATAGGACCAACAAGCAGGCAGCCGACCATCTGCAGGGATTGCTACCGAATGTGGACGTTAGGGTCATTCCCTTTAAAGAAGAATACCTTCATCTTGATTGTGTTTTCAATGTTGTCTCCCCTACTGTTGCTTTAATTTACCGGCCTGCTTTGACAGATTCAGACATTCAATTGTTTAGCTCCCGTTATGATCTGATTGATGTTAGCGAAGCAGAACAATTTACTCTTGGTACCAATGTCCTGAGTATCGGAAACAAACAGATTATCAGTCTGCCTGTAAACAAAGAAGTGAATGAACAGCTCAGAAGGAAAGGCTTTAAAGTAATCGAAGTTGATATTTCGGAGATTATTAAATCCGGAGGCTCCTTTCGCTGCTGTTCATTGCCGATTTTGCGCGAGAGGAATATAAAATAGTTTCTTCTATCCCTCAAGTTGTCTGTAAGAAAATCATTGGAAGCAGGTGACCACCGTCATTTGCTTTTGTTTTTTTCTGCTAAAATTGTTGGCGAAATCTTTAGTTATAACAGATTAATAAATAATTTGCTGTTAAATATCAGGTTTTGATTGTCCTTTGAGTTTTATTATCTTATAATTCAAAATAGAAAAAAATAAAATTTGAGGAGGATTCATTTGGAAGCTTTCGTTTCTTGGCTCAATGGGATTTTGTGGAGCAACCCGGTCATTTATATTATTCTAGGCATCGGCCTGGTATTCTCCATCCTGACACGTTTTTTACAAGTAAGACTCATAAAGGACATGATTATGCTCATGTTCCAGGGGAGAAGTTCCGATGCGGGCGTTTCATCTTTTCAGGCCTTATCTATCGCTTTATCTGGCCGTGTAGGAACTGGTAATATCGCTGGTACTGCCACTGCGATTGCGATGGGTGGACCTGGTGCGGTTTTCTGGATGTGGGCAATCGCGTTCATTGGGGCGAGCAGCGCTTTTGTTGAATCAACATTAGCCCAGATTTACAAGGTTAAGCAAGATGGTCTTTATCGCGGCGGTCCTGCTTATTACATTGAGAAAGGTCTTGGCATCAGATGGTTTGCGATTGCTTTTTCTATAGCGGCATTGCTGGCAATGGCCCTTTTAATGCCGGGGATTCAGTCAAACTCGATTGCGCTTGGCCTTGAGAATGCTTTTGGTGTCAACAAATCAGTATCTGGTTTGGTTATAATCGTTCTTTTAGGATTCGTCATTTTTGGAGGCGTAAAAAGGATTGCAACAGTTGCCCAGTATACGGTCCCATTCATGGCAATCGGATATATCCTTGTTGCTCTTATCATTATTGGAATGAATATTACTGAAGTTCCCGCGGTTTTCGCTTTGATTTTCAAAAGTGCTTTCGGTGCTGACTCTATGTTTGGCGGTATCGTGGGAAGTGCGGTTTCTTGGGGGGTAAAACGAGGTATTTATTCCAATGAAGCTGGACAGGGTACAGGACCTCACGCAGCTGCTGCTGCAGAAGTATCCCACCCAGCTAAACAGGGCCTTGTCCAGGCATTTTCTGTTTATATCGATACTTTATTCGTTTGTTCTGCTACGGCATTCATGATCCTGTTCACCGGTATGTTTAATACAGTTGGGGCTGATGGCGCGTTCATCGTCGAAAACTTGAAAGGTGTAGAGGCTGGTCCAGGGTATACACAAGCTGCTGTTGATGCGGTACTTCCTGGTTTCGGAGCAGAATTTGTTGCAGTAGCACTATTCTTTTTCGCTTTCACAACCATCATGGCCTATTATTATATGGCCGAGACAAATATTGCTTATCTTCTCAGAGGAAGAAATGGTAAGATACCGATGTTTGTCCTGAAAGTTGTCATCCTAGGAGCAACTTTCTACGGTGCTGTGAAAGAAGCATCACTTGCATGGGCGCTGGGAGATGCTGGTCTCGGATTGATGGTATGGCTGAATCTGATTGCCATTGTCCTGCTCGCTAAGCCGGCACTGATTGCTTTGAAGGACTATGAGGAACAGAAAAAGCAAGGGCTAGATCCGGTGTTCAATTCCAAAAAGCTCGGCATTAAGAATGCTGAGTATTGGGAAGACGAATATTCTTTCAACCATGAAAAAGAAAAAGTGTCATAAGAGTGATTTTTGTGAAGAGCTACCTGATCAAAGGCAGCTCTTCTTTCTGTTTTCGTTTCATCATATTGTTTTAGTGGAATGGGAAGGATGATAGTATCAAAGACGTAGCGGGGGAATTTCATGAAGTTGTTATGTATTGACGGTGGCGGTATTAGAGGTGTTTTCCCGATCGCCATCCTGAAGGCGATCGAAGAAGAATTCGGCAAGCCTGTAGGCAGTCTGTTCGATGTGATCTCAGGAACTAGTACAGGATCCATCATTGCCGCTTCCGTTGCTTTGAATAGATCGATGGGGGAATTGATGGATAGGTACGAATTTTATGGAGAAAAGATTTTTGTCAAAAAATCAAAGATTGGTTTTTTTACAAGTGTATACAGTGACCGTTATTTGAGGAGGCTGCTGAAGCAAGCTTTCCAAGATCTTACCCTTGGCGAAATAAAAAAACCTCTTTTAATTCCTGCAGTTGATATTACTCATGGAAAACCGTATGTCCACCGCTCAGACTTTGGTTATTCATCGGAAAAAGAACTTTCAGTTAAATTATGGGATGCTGTCCTTTCCTCCTGTTCGGCGCCGATTTATTTTCCTCCAAACAATGTTAATAATCAGTTTTTATCGATTGATGGGGGATTGTGGGCCAATAACCCATCATTGGTTTGTTTGACTGAGGCATTGCATCACTTTAAAATGGAGCTAGAGGAAATACAGATTCTCTCCATCGGGACAGGCCAGCAGAACATCGCTTTTAAAATGGAGGAGAATAAATACTGGGGAATTCGTCAGTGGCTGCCATTCCGTTTTCCATCATTGAAAATAACCCCTAAGCTATTGGATCTGGCGATGGACTTATCATCTGAATCCGTCTCTTATCATTGCAGGCTTTTGCTGAGTGATCGTTATCTTCGCTTGAATACTGAATTATTAGAGGAAGTTCCTTTTGACGATTTTACTTACACTGCAAAATTAAAAGAAATGGGAAAACAGGTTTTTGAAAGGAACAAAGGAAAAATCACAGCATTTCTTTCTGAGAGTTAGCTCGCACCATTTATAGGGAATACTATTTACATGAGGAGGAACAACTATGGAAAAAATGGAAGTTGGAGAAGTATTTACAATTAGCGACGAAAGCGAGATCGAGCAAGAGGTCGAGGTAATCGCAACATTGAACATAGACGGATCTGATTATGTTGCTGTCAGCTTTGTGGAAGACTTGAAAATAAGCACGGACGAAGAAATTGATATCTTTTTTCTCAAGCTTGACGAAGATGGAGATTTTGCTGCCATTGAATCTGATGAAGAATTCGAAAAGGTTTCTGTGGCTTTTGATGAAGGCATGATCGAAGAAGAATAGTGAGAAGAGGAGAGGATTGGAAATTCCATTCCTCTCTTTTTTGATTGCCATGATTAAAGGAAAATAGGTGGACTATAGCAGGAAATTATTCGCGAATGTCGAATTGATTTTTAAAGGAGTTGATGCAATTGGATAGCGTTATCCTCGTAACCTTTAAAATCAAGGGAATCCCGATTCCTATTAAAATAGCATCTACTACAGAACCAAGCAAAGACCAAATCCTCAAAAAAATTACTGACTTAGCCAATGGATATGACTTATCCGGTCAGATTCAATTCAAGAAGCTCCTAATAGAGCATGGACATAAGATGTATATTTATGAAATTGGAGATAAAAAATGCATTGTGCTGGTAGAAAGACTTGAAAAAATAAAAGAGTTTGAAGAAATGGGTTCATAGTAATGTTCTTTCAAGTATCACAGCATCAAAAAGAAAAGGGAATAAGCTGTCCTTTCATCTAAGTAGTATAAAAGATAGGAGTGAATGAAATGACTACACAAAAAATAAAAGCAGCAAACACAGAAATCAGTTTTTATGAGGAAGGAAATGGAAAACCGATTGTTCTTATTCATGGTTTTGCTGGCGGAAAAGAGTATTGGGACAAAGTACTTCCTGAATTAACCAAAGAGTACAGAGTAATCGCCATCGATCTTCCAGGACATGGCGAGTCAGGCATGGTAAACGACAGTTATAAAATAGAGGATTATGCATTTTTGGTAAAAGACTTTCTTGATCATTTAGGGATTGAGAAAGTGACTATGTTCGGTCATTCGCTTGGCGGATATATTACTTTAGCTTTTGCCGAGCTTTATCCACAGTACTTAAACGGATTTTCCCTGGTTCACTCCACGGCAAATGCTGACACGACTGATGCGAAAGAAGGCAGGGACACGAATTCAGAAAAAATACAGAAGCAAGGTACTGATTCATTTATCGAGGAACTTTCCAAAAAGCTCTTTTCGCCTGCTAACCTCGAGTTGAATATTGTCGAAATTTCCGAGATAGTCAAAATCGGCCTAAAGACTTCTGTGAAAGGACTTGTTAGTGCCCTGTCAGCAATGAAAAACAGGCCGGACCGAAATCATGTTCTGGAAGAGACTGAGCTTCCGGTGCTGTTGGTTGCTGGAGAACTCGATCAAATTGTTCCTCCCGAGAAAACATTTACGGTTGATAAACCAAATATCCAAAAATACCTTATTAAAAACAGCGGACATATGAGCATGTTTGAACAGCCCCAAGATCTAGTGAGGGCAATGAACGAATTCCTTAGCAAACTATAAATGCCCATCAGCCAGCCATTTAGATCAGGCTTCATTTTTTCTTATTTTAAGGTATAATATTATTTGTGAAATGCTGCATGGCTTTTATTCTATTATGGATGGCTTGCAGTTAACTGATATAACTGGAAAGAGAGTGGACTATATGGGGCGTAAATGGAACAACATCAAAGAAAAGAAAGCTTCCAAGGATGCGAACACTAGCAGGGTTTATTCTAAATTTGCACTAGAAATTTATGTTGCAGCCAGGCAGGGTGATCCAAATCCGGAATCAAACCAAGCTCTGAAATTTGTCCTTGAGAGAGCGAAAACATACAATGTACCGAGAGTCATTATTGATCGTGCTATCGAAAAAGCCAAGGGCGGGGGAGAAGAAAGCTATGATGAGCTTCGGTATGAAGGCTTTGGACCTAACGGCTCGATGATTATTGTAGATGCACTTACCAACAACGTAAACCGGACAGCTTCCAACGTACGCGCTGCTTTCGGGAAGAACGGAGGCAACATGGGAGTAGCCGGTTCCGTTTCTTATATGTTTGATAAAATAGCAGTAATTGGTTTTGAAGGAAAATCGGCCGAAGAAGCTTTGGAAATTTTGATGGAAGCAGATGTGGATGCACGTGATATCCTTGAGGAAGAGGATTCGGTAATTATTTACGGGGAGCCTGAACAATTCCACGCTATACAGGAAGCTTTCAGGAATTCCGGTATTACAGATTTTACAGTTGCCGAATTGACGATGCTTCCACAAAATGAAATTTCCCTCGAGCCCGACTCACTTGCCCAGTTTGAGAAGCTTGTAGATGCGCTGGAAGATTTAGAAGATGTCCAGCAGGTTTACCATAATGTTGATATGGAGTAAGATAAACAACCCATTCCGCTGATGGAATGGGTTGTTTTTGCATGGGAGACATTATTGTATACTACGGTTTAAGGACGACTTTGATGCAGCCATCTGTTCTTGTGTCGAAAATCTGATAGCCGTGTTTAGCCTGGTCGAGTGGGAGAACATGGGTAATGACGTCACTTAAGTCCATTTTTCGATTAGAAACAAGATCGTAAAGAAAAGACATATATGGGATTACTGGAGCCTGTCCCATTTTCAAATCTACATTTCGCTGGAACAGATCCCCCAAGGGAAAGGCGTTATATCTGCCTCCATATACACCTGTAATTTGGATCGTACCAGCCTTACGAACTGCTTGTGAAGCAATCACCAGGCCGCCCATCGCACCGCCTTGCAGCTTCATGCCTGTCGCCAAGTATTCTAATGGTGACATTTTTGCACTCATGCCGGTGCAATCAATGACGATGTCTGCACCGCCATTTGTGATTTCCTTAAGAAATTCACCGGTATTTTGATGTTCCTCTATATTCACTATTTCCACTTTATTGGTCTTTTTCGCATGTTCCAAACGATAGGTCAAATGATCAACAGCAATGACACGCTTTGCACCTTTGTACCACGCAAATTTTTGTGCCAGCAAGCCAACCGGGCCACAGCCTAATACCACTACCGTATCCCCCGGTTTTACCCCAGCATGATCGACACTCCACAATGCTGTCGCAGCTGCATCTGCCAGCAAGACAAGTTTTTCATCCTCGACTTCACAGTTCTCAGGTATTTTAAAAGGTGTGAAATTTCCATAAGGAACACGCATATATTCAGCTTGTCCGCCTGCATAACCGCCGGTAGTTTCTGAGTAGCCAAAAAATCCGCCCATTTCCCCATGTGGATTTGAATTATCACACTGTGATGTAATGTCATTTTTACAATACCAGCATTCTCCGCAGCTAACATTAAAAGGAATGATCACACGGTCACCCTTTTTTAGTTTTTCTACGCCAGGACCAACTTCTTCTACTACACCCATTGGCTCATGTCCAATAACATAGTCAGTAGGCAAGTTAGGGATCATCTGATGAAGCAAATGCAAATCGGAGCCGCAAATTGCCGAAGCAGTTACTTTTATGATAATGTCGTCCGAATTTTTAATTTGAGGATCTTTAACATTTTTGACTTCTACATTCTTGCTGCCTTGGTACGTAACGGCTTTCATATCATCTTACCCCCTTTATTTGTTTGGTGTCGCGAACATTCCAAGACGGTCCGTGTCCATTGGGAATAACTCCATTTTTCCAATACTGATTGCCATGTCAGCGGACTTCAAATCCAATTCCATTTGTTTTCCGACATCATGAGGGTAAAACCAGCCTTTTTCAATCATTAAATCCGAAATTTCGGCATGGAGATCAATGGCCTGTTCCATCTGTTTGTAAAAAATCTTACGCAGGTCCCCATTCGCTGTTTCGGTCAAAGCAATACCGTAAGTATGTATGCCATTTTTAATCCCTAGAAGAAAATCTAGCGCAAAGGATGCATCAGCCATCTCGGGCATGTGCTCAGCACCCTGTGGATCAAGATAATCCATTTCCATTATTGGTCCCCTTCTTTCATTAGTTTTGTCCTGGCTTCTTCATAATAGGTCTTCAATTCTTCTACAGCTGCAATCGATTGTTGCACTTCTTTTTCCATTAGAGCTTTTAAGTCATTATCAAAGCAAAGTCCTTGGATTAATTTTGATTTCAGGATACTAATCGTGTTAAAATTCAGTATTTCATGTGCTTCCATCGTTTCGTGGAATGCAAGCGTATCTTTTTCCATTAAGGTCACCTCCATAGAAAGAACATAGTTATTTTTCCAATAAAGCCATCACTTTATGCAGGAATGGAGAATAAGCTTTCATTTTAAAGGAAGCATAAGGAGAGACGTTTATTTTTGGGAGGAAAACCAATACCAATGACCAAATATCTAGGAATACATGAAACCCTTGAATTGCATGAGGTACTAATTTTTAAAACGGTCACATTGACCAAAGCCACCACAATGGGCTTACTTGTAAAAGACATGAGACTGAAAGAAATCCTGACAAATGAAGTAGCTGCATCAAGTACACACATTGAACGGATGAAGGAGCTGTACAGGAGGGAGGTAAATCAGGTATGACAATTTTGCATAACCTAGCTGGAATGGCTGGGATGACGGATCAAGTAATTGCGGCAGATTATTTGATTTCCATTAAATCAACAATCCGCAATCTATCTTTTGCCATCACAGAAACCGCCACTCCCGAGTTAAGAGATGCTTTTCGGGAACAATTAAGGTCCGCTGTAGCCAGCCATGAAAACATCACCAACTATCTGATTGAAACTGGATTTTATCATCCAAACGACCTCAGTGAACAAATCAGAGTGGATCTAGATAATGCAAATACTGCTTTGAAGCTTGCTGATTAAATTCAAGAAGTTAAGGCTGCCAATCCAAGGAAGCAGCCTTTTTGAGCGTCAACAATTGTTAATCTCCTTGATTTTTTACGGAGGAATTCAAAAAGAAAGGTTAGAATATAATAAACCAATGTCGAAGAAAATGGGGGAGAGCCATGTACAATATTCTTTTGTTTACGGATTCCGGGGTGGATGATTCACTGGCCTTGATGTATGCCTTGCTACATCCGCAGCTGAATATTGTCGGCGTCGTAACCGGCTATGGAAACATTACAAAAGAACAGGCAATCAACAATGCTGCCTATTTATTGCAGCTAGGTGGAAGAGAAGAAATACCAATCATCGCTGGCGCTTCTGGCCCATTATCCGGTGAACTGGCAACCTTTTATCCAGAAATCCATGGTCCCGAAGGTCTTGGTCCAATCAGGCCGCCAGCGGACTTTGGAGAGGTAGAAGTTTTTGATATTGATAAGATTCTGGATCTTGTGAATGAATACCCGGATAATCTAGTGATTGTCGCTGTCGGAAGGCAAACGGAACTGGCAATCCCATTTATCCTGTATGGCGAGGATGCCTTCAAAACTGTTAACGCTTTTTATATCATGGGAGGAGCATTCCTAGTTCCCGGAAATGTCACAGCAGAAGCTGAAGCAAATTTTTATGCAGATCCGATTGCAGCCAATCAGGTTCTGGAAAAGGCAAGAAATGTTTTTCTTCATCCGCTGAACATTACCAATAAAGCCATCGTCCCACCAGCTGTCATTGACTACCTTGCAAAGAACAGCCAGTCTCCTTTCAAAAATCTGATCAAACCTGTATACGATTATTACTTTGAAGCTTATAAAGAGAATGTACCTGGTATCCAGGGAGCACCGTTGCATGATGTAATCACTTTAAGCGCTCTCGTGAATAGAAACCTGGTCAAATATCTGCCTAGAAGAGTAACCGTCGAATTGTTCGGCCGTGCCAAAGGGAAAAGCATGGCAGATTTCAGGCCAAAACCAGAACCTGAACGCCTGTACGTTTTAAATATATCTTCTGAATAATCTAAAAATAGAACTGTGAATAAGTAAAATATTTTAATATGATATATTCGTAATAACTCCAGTTTTAGAAGGAAGGGATATGATTGGATTCTCAAGAAAAATGGAATTCAAAATACAAGGATCGATTGACTAAGAAAACAGAAGCAGAACCAAATACTAGATTAATGATGCAGTCAGGCTACTTGACGGGAGGGGGAGCACTCGACATCGCGTGTGGCCTTGGAGGAAATAGCTATTATCTTGCCGAGATAGGTTATGAAGTGACAGCAATTGATATATCGGATGTGGCTGTTGACTATGTTCAAGAGCATGCGACCTGTAATAAGCTGAATATTACTGTTAAAACTGCTGATCTTACTAAACAAACATCGGTTTTTACAGGCCGGAAATATGATCTGGCGGTGGTGACCTACTATCTTGATCGTTCATTGTTTCCACTGATGAAGGAATGGATTAAAACAGATGGATATTTGTTCATAGAAACCTTTTTTCAAAATGGTTCTTCGGGAAACCAGAGTGTTTCGAATCAATATAAACTGGAGTCGAATGAATTGCTGAAAGAATTCAGTGACTGGAGAGTTCTCTACTTCGAGGAAAATGAACAGGAAGGACGTCAGACAATTTTTTGCCAGAACCGGCGATAGACTAAATATCTTTAGAAAAAAGCAGAACCAGATAAATCCTCTGTTTCTGCTTTTTTAAGGATAGATAGTTATATAATTTTTGCTATGACTCTGCATTCTAGTTTCAAGGCAACAAACAAGAAGGAGAATGATGCAGCCATCCTGAATAGCGAAATCAGATTCAAAAAAAGCCCTAAATAACCATTATTTATTAATATAGTATATTCTCTTAAAAACGGACAATCGGGCAGGAGGAGAAGGGTTCGTGATGCCTTAACGAAAAATTCTTTTTAGTTTACATAACATAAATTCTCGGAAGTTAAATAAAATATATCTCAATATTAGAGTATACTTAAATCAGTGAGATAAAATAAAAAAAAATCATTTAATTTACATGGCAAGCGAATATTTCATGCTTTTTCGTCGGGTGCTTTATCCTAACCACCAATTTTATGTTCTGACTCAACTTTACATAATATTATTATGCAAAACAAAAGGTATCCTCTATTTACTTGTAAACCGAAAAAACACAGTACTAGCCTGTGTTTTTTCGTGGTTCAGCTTCTTATATGGCCATTCCCTCTATTTTAATGCGACTTCAGTTCGATTACCTTTGCGTGCTGCAGTTTCCAGGTCCCCTTTTCATATACCCAGGTTGATTCCAGGTTTGCAATACCGTCAGCATTGTAGGCACCGTTTATTCGCTGTATCCCGATTAATTCGTATTGTCCAGCTTCGCCTTTGAATGGCTTTAAACTTCCGAATGGTAGCACCATCAATTCAGTCGGTTCGTTCAATTTGCCATCTTGATAAAGACCAAGTCTGTCATAGTCCACTTTTCTTTCACTTAAATCAAAACTGTAGGACTGCCCTGTTTGCTCTATTCGAACAGAGGCCTTGTAACCATCTTCGAATTGGCTTGTGACAGATAAAGGTTCCGGTACAGACAAATTAACAACCTTAAAATCTTTTAAGGTGTATAAATAATAATTCGACAATCCTCCACTCCCGCCAGTAGGAATGCTGACGAAAATATCCTTTACCGAATCGTGATTAAGATCTTTGTATTCTGTGGTCGGGTCATACCCTCCATCGAGATCAATCTTATATGTATTGCCATTTGATGCTTTGATTTTTAGATAAATCTCCTTGAGGTACCGTGTCCCTTCTTCAAATGGGATACCTTTTACAAAAACTAGATCTTTTTTTCCATCACCTGTAACATCCACTTTTTCTTTCGTTCCTGTTACTGACTCCGTTTCCTTCGATTCACCTGCGTATGCTCCTGTTAGTGCTGTCAACGACATTAAAAAGAATGCGGTGATAATGATTAAAATTTCCTTTTTCATTGTGAATTCCTCCCTTATAGTTAATATCTCTTTATATGGGAAAAAAATACACTTATCGAGAGAAATTTTAGTCTTTTTATATAAAAAAAACACAGCAAATCCGCTGTGTTTTTTCATCATTTTATTTTAGTCTATTTCCTTATTTTCCCTTTTCCAAACGGATTTAAGTTTACCTGTTTCATTTTCATCAATAATGAAGGACCCATTTGTGTAACGGTCACTGTTCCTCAAATCTGCTGCCTTTAGCGAAACAATCTGCTGCTTTTCAGATAGGAAGAATAGTTCATCTTCTCCCTTGACAGCTTCAACACCGATAATCCGATGTGGATTTGCCTTCAGTTCTCGCAGCATCACGACTCCGCGTTTTGCACGGGATGTTTTCTCGAATTCAGAAGAAAGCTTCATTTTCTTCACTGCGCCGCGCTGGGTTGCAATCACAATGGATGGATTTTCATTGTCATCGATGATTTTACCGCCCACGACATAGTCTTCATCCTTTAGATTCATTCCCTTAACCCCGGCTGCGCGGATTCCAATTGGACTAACGTCTACTTCGCTGAACCATAAGCCATAGCCAAAATGGGAAGCAAGAAATAGATCCATGTTTCCATTTGTTAAATGGACATCGATGACCCGGTCATCTCCTTTGACATTGATGGCGGTCAAGGGTTTAGAATACCTCTGAGCTTTATAAAGACTCAATTCTGATTTCTTCACCATCCCGTTTTTCGTAACAAATAAAAAGAACAGGTTTTGTTCAAAATCGGTGATAGGTACAGCTTTGATGATTTCTTCATCCCGGTCAAGCGGTACGATATTGGCCACATGCTGTCCAAGATCTTTCCAGCGGATGTCAGGAAGTTCATGAACAGGTAAATACAGGTAGCTTCCTTTATTGGTGAACAACAGAAGGACATCCTTTGTGTTCATATTTAATCGGGATAACAGCCTGTCAGTATCTTTTATCGCGAAATCCTGTTCATTTGATGCCGCATACGATCTTTGACTTGTACGTTTTACGTAGCCATCCTTCGTTACTGTGACAATTACATCTTCACTGGCAATGAGTACCTCAAGATTGATTTTGATTTCCTCGATTTCTTTCTCGATTTTCGTCCGGCGATCATCAGAGAAGCGCTTCTTGACATCCTTTAACTCCTTCTTGATAACGGCCGTTAGCTTTTTCTCGCTTTCAAGAATGGCAGTGAGCTCTTCCACCTTCTTGGCAAGCTCATCCGCCTCTGCTTGAAGGGCAGTAATATCAGTATTTGTCAGGCGGTAAAGCTGGAGGGAAACAATTGCTTCCGCCTGAACTTCAGTGAATTGGAACTTCTGGATCAAATTATCTTTCGCATTGCGTTTATCCTTTGAAGCACGGATTGTAGCAATTACTTGATCCAAGATCGACAAAGCCTTCATTAGCCCTTCGACAATATGCTGGCGGTCTCGTGCTTTTTGAAGGTCAAACTGCGACCGTTTCGTTACTACATCCTTTTGGTGACCAATATAGGCATCTAGAAGTTCTGCAAGACCCATCAATACTGGCCGTTTCTTGTTGATAGCAACCATATTAAAGTTGTAGGTGATTTGCAAATCGCTGTTTTTGTACAGATAGTGCAGAACACCGTTTGCATCTGCTTCTTTCTTTAATTCGATCACTACCCGAAGACCTGTTCGGTCCGTTTCATCCCGAACCTCAGAAATACCTTCCACTTTCCGGTCTAACCGGAATTCATCCATTCGCTTGACCAGGTTTGCCTTATTGATTTCATAAGGAACTTCTGTGATGACAATCTGTTGCTTGCCACCACGAGTATCCTCTATTTCCGCTTTGCCACGGACGATAATCTTTCCCTTGCCAGTCTTGTACGCTTTGGCAATCCCTTCGATCCCCTGGATAATTCCGCCTGTTGGAAAGTCTGGTCCTTTGATCACTTTCATCAGATCCTCGACCGTGCATGCAGGGTTGTCCATCCTCATAATAACCCCATCAATCACTTCCGCTAAATTGTGAGGTGGAATATCTGTGGCGTATCCAGCTGAAATTCCCGTCGAGCCGTTGACTAGCAGGTTTGGAAACATTGCCGGGAGCACGGTAGGCTCACTGGACGTATCATCAAAGTTTGGGATGAACTCAACTGTCCGCTTTTCGATATCCCTTAACAATTCACCGGCAATTGCTGATAATCTTGCTTCTGTATATCGCATTGCCGCTGGAGGGTCCCCATCGATGCTTCCGTTATTGCCGTGCATGTCCACCAGATAATTTCGCACTTTCCAATCCTGGCTCATCCGAACCATTGCTTCATATACCGATGAATCACCGTGTGGATGGTAATTCCCGATCACATTACCGACTGTTTTAGCGGACTTCCGGAAACCCTTTTCACTTGTGTTGCCCTCAACGTGCATGGCGTATAAAATTCTCCGCTGCACAGGCTTCAGGCCGTCGCGAGCATCAGGAAGGGCACGTTCCTGGATAATATACTTGCTATACCGGCCAAATCGGTCGCCTAATACATCTTCTAAAGGAAGATCACGAAATTTTTCCACTGAACTCATTCGCCTTCAACCTCCTCTGGCACGGAGATATTTTCATTTTCCAAAATATTGCCGTCTTCCTCAAGTCCAAAAGAAACATTCGATTCGATCCATTTCCTGCGGGGTTCCACCTTGTCCCCCATAAGGGTTGTGACTCTCCGCTCCGCTCTTGCCGCATCATCAATTCGAACGCGAATCAAAGTCCTAGTCCCAGGGTCCATCGTTGTTTCCCAAAGCTGATCTGCATTCATCTCGCCAAGACCTTTGTAACGCTGGATAATATAGCCTTTGCCGATCTTTTTGATGGCTCCTTGTAGTTCATCATCACTCCAGGCATATTCAATGATTTCCTTTTTGCCAGTCCCTTTGCTGACTTTATACAACGGAGGAAGGGCAATGAAGATTTTTCCCGCTTCTATGAGGGGCTTCATATAGCGATAAAAGAAGGTAAGCAATAGCACCTGAATATGGGCACCATCCGTATCGGCATCGGTCATGATAACAATTTTATCGTAGTTAATATCTTCAATATTGAAATCCGACCCTACTCCCCCGCCGACCGCATGGATGATCGTATTGATTTCCTCGTTTTTGAAAATATCCTGAAGCTTTGCTTTTTCGGTATTAATGACCTTTCCGCGCAATGGCAGTACAGCCTGGAATTTTCTGTCGCGCCCCTGCTTGGCAGAACCTCCCGCAGAATCCCCTTCCACAAGGTATAATTCATTTTTCGCCGGGTTCTTTGATTGAGCTGGAGTCAATTTACCTGATAGAATGGCATCCGTTTTTTTTCGCTTTTTCCCGCTGCGCGCATCTTCACGTGCTTTGCGGGCAGCCTCCCGGGCCTGGGAAGCTTTGATCGATTTTCGGATCAGTAAAGTACTTACGTCTGGATTCTCCTCGAGAAAATACGACAGATGTTCCGATACGACCGAGTCGACTGCGGATCTTGCTTCACTGGTCCCCAGCTTCCCCTTCGTCTGCCCTTCAAACTGAAGCAGTTCCTCAGGAATACGAACTGATATGATTCCTGCCAGCCCTTCGCGTATATCCGCTCCATCAAGGTTTTTGTCCTTTTCCTTCAGCAATCCAACCTTACGGGCATATTCATTGAACACTCTCGTCATCGCCGTCTTTGCCCCTGCTTCATGTGTGCCGCCATCCTTCGTCCTAACATTGTTTACGAAAGAAAGAACGTTTTCCGAGTATCCATCGTTGAATTGAAAGGCAAATTCCACTTCAAATTTGCTATATTCGCCTTCAAAGCTGACTACCGGATGTAGCACATCTTTTTCTTCGTTCAAATATTCAACAAATGCCTGAATGCCCGTTTCAAAATGAAAGACATCTTTCTCGTTATTTCGGTCATCGATCAGCTCAATTGTTAAGCCTTTCAGCAAAAAAGCAGACTCACGCAGCCTTTCAGAAAGTGTGTCATAGTTATATGTCAAAGTAGAAAAAATTCCTTCGTCTGGTTTGAAATGAATTGTCGTCCCTGATTGATTTGTCTTGCCAATTTTTTCAAGCGTAGTCGCCGGCTTTCCGCCATTTTCAAATCGCTGCTCATAAACAAAGCCATCGCGTTTGATCGTGACAACCAGCCATTCAGATAGGGCATTAACGACGGATGCGCCAACACCATGCAAACCGCCGCTTGTTTTATAACCTCCTTGCCCGAATTTCCCTCCAGCGTGAAGGACGGTAAGGATAACTTCCGGTGTTGGTTTTCCAAGCTTATGCATCCCAGTAGGCATTCCTCGTCCTTTATCCTGGACACTGACCGAATTATCTTTATGAATTTTGACGATGATGTGATTCCCAAAGCCGCCAAGTGCTTCATCAACGGAGTTATCAACGATTTCATATACGAGGTGATGAAGGCCTCGCGTATCTGTGCTGCCAATATACATGCCCGGTCTTTTTCGAACCGCTTCTAAGCCTTCCAGTACCTGTATGGCATCATCATTATAATCAAAAGCTTGCTGATTTCTTGCCACGAACATACCCCTTTCATTTCTAGCAAACAACATTGACGGTTTTTTTGTATAAGGTCAATGAATTCTTAAGTATTCCTCTTTTTTGTTAAAAAGTATGAAAAACTGCTTTTTTTCCAATCAGAACAATTGTTCTCTTTGTTTATTTTACCATAATAATGGCGTCTATGCTTAATTGTAGCGATTAATTGAAATTTGGCAAACAGATTTAAAAAAATAATTCCATATAAAAAAGCGAACGGTACCTTTTGACCAGAAAAAAATTTTGCCTATGTTGGTTTCCATTCATGAACTGCCAGCGATTACCGCCGTTAATTTCCCCTTTTGTTTTGCATGATAAGAACAAATTCATTTTTTGGAGGGCTTTAACAATGAAATTGGCGAAGGTTTTCACCCTGGGGGCATTACTAATTTTCGTTCTTGCCCTTAATGCAGGTGGAGTGTTCAAGAATGAGCCTGCTCAAAGCGATCAACAGAATACAAAAACTCTCTCATCTAGCCAACGAATTATGATGATGCACTCTATGGCAAACGTAAATAATATTGAATCGGGAGAGAAAATCAAGAAACATCTCCATTCTCAAGAAAATATTACGCTTATTTTTCATAATAAAAAAGATACAAGTCATTATTATGATCATGAGGCTGCTGTTGATTTTATTACGGAACCAAGTGCTGACGAATTAGATGAAATGACCCGCGACATTAAGGGCTGGGTCGTTAAACACCTAAATTCGGTGTATATCTTTCGGTCAACGTCCATGGAAACACCGCAAATGGTTGAATATTTCAACGAGCGGCCGAACGTTGAATATGCAGAGCCTAATTTTATCCTGATGCAAAACGAGGTATCCAGCCCAAATGATTTGCTATATCAGGAGAATTACCAATGGAATTTGCCAGCGATCGGAACAGAAGAAGGCTGGAACATTACACGCGGCAAAGAACAAATTGAAATAGCCATTGTCGATACAGGCGTTGACCTGGATCACCCCGAGTTAAGGAATCGAATTGTCGCAGGGTATAATGTCATAGACGAAAATCAGGAACCTGATGATGACAATGGCCACGGTACACATGTGGCTGGAATCATCGCCTCGGAAACGAATAATCGGGAGGGTGTTGCTGGCATAACATGGTTCAGCAAGATCATACCTGTAAAAGCAATGGGAGCGAAAGGCTATGGTACTACATTTGATATTGCAAAAGGAATCATTTGGGCAGTCGACCATGGCGCAGATGTCATCAATTTAAGCCTTGGCAATTATCAGCCATCAAAAGTATTGGAAGAAGCTGTTCGTTATGCTTATGACCAAAATGTCGTAATGGTATCAGCAGCAGGGAACGACGGATCCAATCAACCTACTTACCCTTCGTCTTACCCAGAGGTTTTAAGCGTGGCAGCAGTGGATTATAACGGAAACAGAGCGAGCTTTTCGAACTATGGAGATTATATTGATATTGCTGCTCCTGGGGTGAACATACCGAGCACTTTTTTTCATTCTCAGTATGCAGCTCTCTCTGGAACATCGATGGCTGCTCCACATGTCGCAGGTCTGGCCGCTTTGATTAAATCAGTTAACCCTGATTTAAAAAACTCCCAAATCATCACCATCATAAAAAACTCTGCGATTGACCTTGGGGAACAAGGAAAGGATATCGATTATGGAAATGGCTTGATCGACGTGAATTCCGCCCTGCAGGAGGCTAGCCAAAAACAGACTCCCAAAAGAACCAGGCAAAGATCGTTATTCAACTGGCTGAATTAAATTCAAAAGCAAGCCGCCAGAATGTTTGGCGGCTTGCTTTTACATGATCTGAAATAATTGCGGATCGACATTGGCTAAAAGTGGACTGAGTTCTCCTCTCGAAAGAATATAAAGCTCATGCATGGCCCTTGTACAAGCCGTATAGAACAACTTCCTTTCCTCATTCCTTGTGTAGGAAGAGGAATCAAAAATAATGACCGCATCAAACTCGATCCCTTTTGCCAGATAGGATGGCACGACATTGACGCCGTTTTCAAAGGTCAAGGTACCTTTTTCAATCAATCTTGCTGCATGCGCCTTCTTAATGGATTCGAAAGCCTCTTTGCTTTCCGCTGCTGTTTTGCAGATGATGGCGATATTTTTATGACCATTGTTCTTAAGGACTGAAATGATTTCTTCCGTCCTTTCCATATGGTTGGCATCGTCCGCATGATTCACGATTACCGGCTTAGGTCCAATACGATGAAAGGGATCAATCAAATTTCCTTCTTCAATCAACTGCCTCGTGAATTCAACTATCTGCTTTGTAGATCTGTAGGTTTTTGTAAGCTTATAGGTTTCTTTTTCCCCAAAATCCAGCATCGCGTCGGCAAAAATGCTTGGGGCACCGGTCGGACCAGAGTAAATCGCCTGGTTAATATCGCCTAGCAGCGTCATTTTGCTGTATGGGAATAGATTTTTAATATACGCAAATTGGAATGGGGTATAGTCCTGGGCTTCATCAATGAATACATGACGAATCGAAGAGTTCGACTTCCTTCCTTCCACGAGATCCTGAAGGTAAAGAAAAGGCGTTGCATCCTCATAAGAAATATATTTTGCCTTGAGGGTATGGATTGTCCGATCACAAATGGATCGCCAATTATCAGGAGCACCCTCCGCCTGAACACTTGCCTCCTTGAAAAAATCGATAAAAATGGCGTTGTAATGGATAAATTTTAGTTTTTTTACTGCCTGGAACAATGGCTTGAATCGCCTTTTTACAACCAGTTCAGACAGCCATTTTGCTTCCATGTCATAGTCATGGAATGTATCTTCAGCTTCAGCTTGGTGCTTCTGACTCTGCTTAAAAGCTTCGAGATAATCTTCCTTTTCAAGAAATTGAATTTCATTTTCTACCCACTGCTGTGATTTTTCTGCTTTGGCTTTTTTCTTGAGTTCCTTGATCAGCCATTCCTTAACGAGCTGAACCCTATTTGGAATGGCAATGCCCTTGTCGAGTGAGTCATAAAATTCAGCAATCTCTTGCTTTGAAATTATCGTGCGTTTTTTTAAGATCAAGCTTTTAAAGACAAGTGTCTCCCTGGATAACTTCTGTTCATACTGATCCAGTAACTCTTTAAATTCCAGGCTCGCTTTGAAACGGATTCCTTCAACCCTTTCCTGGTAGCTCTCATCCTTTTCCGCTGCAAGCAGGAATTCCATCTGCGCAAAGGGATCCTCCAACTCATATTCAGCACCGAAACGGGATAGAAGATACTCCAGGAATGTAGCCTGCTGCATGTTTTCTTCTCCGAGTTCCGGCAGTACTGTCGCTACATAGCTATTAAAAAGCGGGTTCGGAGAGAATAGCATGATGTTTTCTGAAGAAATGATCTTTCTGTACTTGTAAAGTAAATAGGCGACTCGCTGCATAGCAGCAGACGTTTTGCCGCTTCCGGCCGCCCCTTGGACAACAACAAGACTGCTTGAATCATTGCGAATAATCTCGTTTTGTTCCTTTTGAATGGTCGCTACTATTGTTTTCATCTGATTGTCAGCATGATTGCCGAGAACTTCCTGAAGCATCTCATCCCCGATTGTTACCCCAGCCTCGAACATCGCCTTTATTTTCCCTGCCTTAATGACAAACTGGCGCTTGAGCTCCATCTCCCCTTGAATGGTCTCTGTATCCGTTTCATACTGTGCATGTCCAGGGGAGTAATCATAATAAAGGCCTGAGATCGGTGCTCTCCAGTCATAAATCAGGAAATTTTCTTCCTGTTGATCCATAAGCGAGGCGATACCAATGTATATTTTCTCTGCTTGACTCAGGCCTTCTTCTTTAAAATCAACTCTGCCAAAATAAGGAGAGAACCTTAGTTGGGAAAGTGTCTTCAGCTGTTTTACCATTTGCGATTGGGTACGCTCCCGCTCTGACAGAAGAGCAGCTTGTTGCTTGATGCTTGTGAAAGTTTCCGCTACATCATCCGCTTCATCAAAATTTACGGTTACATCCTCCCAAAAGGTCTTTCTGATCTGAAGGGCATCTGAGCCAACCTCAGTAGAATTCGCTTTCCACTTTGCAGCCTTGCGATCAATTTCTTCCATGATGACAAAAATACGATCTTGTTCCATTCTCAAGGCGTCTTGCTGCTTTTCCTTCATGAAATCCACTCCCACAACGATTCCTCTTTTACTTGACAGCACTTAATTTTTATGCTAGAATTAAATTTTCAAAAAAACAAACCACTATATCAACTTCCATTTTACTATTTACCTATTTCGATTTCAAATACATTTTCTTAGCAAAACTCCTTTCGTGGTGTTTTTTTATACATCATGACTGTAACCTATTTTAACTATCAAAAAACCGCGAACTGCAATTACAGTGTCGCGGTTTTTCTTTTCACTTGGCTAATTTGATCAGTGAAGCTATATTCGCAGCAGTATTTCTGACATACGTACTGGCATTTTCTAAAGCATCTTCAAGAGAGATCGCTCCTGGTACCACACTAAATAATACATCTATCCCGTGTTCGTGCACAATCACACTGTCCTTTGCTACGTTCCCAGCGATTGCGATTACAGGGATGTTGTGCCGTTTTGCCGTTTTTGCTACCCCGATTGGTGTTTTGCCAAAAATTGTTTGTCCGTCGATTTTTCCTTCACCTGTAATGACAAAATCAGCATCCAACAGCTGCTGTTCAAGCTTTGTTGCCTCAAGAACGATATCAACGCCTCTTTTCAATTCTGCTGATAGGAATGCCAGCAGTCCTCCGCCAAGTCCACCTGCGGCTCCTGCACCAGAAATGTGTTCAATATCTTTTCCAAGATCTTTGCGGATAATTTCTGCGTAATGATGAAGATTTTTATCCAGTATTTCGATTATTTCTGCAGTTGCGCCTTTTTGTGGACCAAAAATACGGGATGCGCCTTTCGTACCAGTTAAGGGGTTATCCACATCACAGGCAACTTCAATTTTTACCGAAGTCAAACGGCTATCAGCTTGCGTCCTATCGATCGAAACCAATTCGCTAAGAGATCCACCACCTTCGCCGATCTCCTTTCCATCAGCATTGAGAAACCGGATACCAAGGGCTCTCGCCATTCCTGCTCCCCCATCATTCGTAGCACTGCCCCCAATACCGATGATGATCTGTTCCACACCATAGTCAAGTGCAGCTACAATTAATTCTCCAGTACCTCGAGTAGTGGTAATAAGTGGATTACGTTTCTCTCTGGGTACCAAATGAAGTCCTGACGCTGCAGCCATCTCGATGATTGCCGTCTTTTCATCACCCGATAAACCGAAAAATGCATCAACAGCATCTCCAAGCGGGCCTGTTACAGTTTTTGAAACAATCCTTCCATGAGTTGCATCCACAAGAGATTGTACAGTGCCTTCCCCGCCATCCGCCATTGGTACTTTTACAAAGATCGCTTCAGGCAAAATCTTTTTCATGCCTGCCTCGATCGCAGTTGCTGCTTCAAGTGCCGTCAGACTTTCCTTGAAGGAGTCTGGAGCTATTACGATTTTCATACTCTATGTCTCCTCTCGTTAACCACGGAGTGATTTGTAAGAAATGGCCTGGATTTCTAAGTAATCCAGACCATATATGTTTCTTTTCGTTTTATAGAATGTTCCTAGAGATCTATCCAAAGAACTTAAAGATTCCAAAAATCAGCGTGGAAACGATGGCAAGTGTCAAACCAATAGCTGTTTCATACGGAATCAATTTCAGGCGCTCTTTAATCTCCATATTGACACTTCCGCCAGTTGCGTGGAAGAAGCTTCCGTGCGGAAGGTGGTCCAGCACTGTAGCGCCAGCATGTACCATCGCCGCACCCGCCAATGCAGTTACGCCCATTTCCAAAATAGTTGTTCCAAATACCTGTGAGGCAACAGCGGTACCAGCAGTCGTGGAAGCCGTAGCAGCAGACATGAAGATACCCGATACTGGTGCCAGAACAAAGGCTGGAAGTCCAAGTGCATCTAGACTGTTGATGAGAACATCCTTTAAGCCTGAATTTGCGATGATTCCCGCCAAAGTACCTGTACCAAGCAACATGATCGCTACACCCGACATTTTCCCAAGTCCTGATACAGCATAGTCATTGATATGTTTGATCCGTCCCATTGCTAATGCTCCTGCAATCCCCCCGGCTGGCAGGGCAATCATCGGATCGATGTTAATGTCAAACAATGGTCGAAGGGCTAGCAAAATAATCGTCACTAATGGGGCAACAATCGCAGGCACGACAAGCGGAAGCTCCCCTTTAACTTTCGTTTCGCTCTCCTCAACGGAAACACTAGAACCTTTATGAATCAATTTTTTAGCTATAAAATATGTTACAGCAAGTCCAAATATAGCTGGGATGATTCCTGCTGCCATGATTGAAGTCAATGGAACACCGAACGCATCTGCCGCGGCAATTGCATTGGGATTTGGTGACATGATGTTTCCAGCTTTTCCTCCGCCTATCATTGCAAGCAGAATTGCTGTTTTTGAGATGCCCGCTTTGCTGGCAATTGCCAAGGCAATGGGGGCAACAGTGATAACAGCTACATCAATGAATACACCAACTGTCGTAAGGATCAGCGTCGCAATTGCCAAGGCAAGCAGCGCTCGAGTTTCCCCGACTTTTTTAACAATCGTTTCCGCAATGACAGCTGCAGCACCTGATTCAATCAAGACCCCAGCCAGCACACCTGCAGCCAAAATGCGCAATACCGCAGGAATAATTCCTTTGGCACCCTCCATCATCAAGGTAACCGTATTTGTAACATCAACACCACCAACGAGACCGCCAATCAATGCTCCGGCGATCATTCCGTACGCAGGTGAAACTTTCTTCAGAATTAAAAATACAGCTACAATAAGGGCTACTAAGGCTCCGAAAGCGCTTACCTGAATATCCATGTTGAACTCCTCCTACTATCTTTGATACCTTTATTGTAAGCGCTGTCTCTCACTAATTCATTGGTCAAACAATCAAAAAAAGACCTGAATTCATACAGATCTTTCGTGCATTTGCACAATCATTCAAGTTCATTATTAAGAAAAGACAAGTAAAGATGAAGCAAATCTGTCGTTTTTCGAGGATCCTTCCCTGTTATTTCTGTTATCTTATCTAATCTGTACCTAAGGGTGTTTCTATGGATAAAAAGCATTTTCGCAGCACTATTCATATCCCCATTCGTCTCTATCAATGCTCTTAATGATTCTGTTAATTCCCCTTTAGAATCCCTGGATTTTAGCTTTGTATAAAAGGGCTCCAAACCCTCAGTCAATCCCATATTTGAAGCAGTTAACAGGAAAACAGGCAGATAATAATCTTCATACACGAAGATATCTTTTTCAGATGCTAATTTTAAGCCTGCTTTCAAGGTAAGATCAGCCTGTTGATAAGACTTTGTCAATCCTGTTAAACTAGAATGATGTTGTCCAATGCCTATTTTAATGTATCGATCATTGGTTGACTTATAAGCATTGATCCATCCCTCTGCCAATTTTATCATTTGAAAGCCACTTTGTCCGGAAGGCATCCTCTTTAAAATTACAATTCTATCATGCTGCATCAGCAAAAGGTCATCTTTTTCTAGTCGGCTCTTTAGAAAGGGAAAGGTTTTCTTTCTGTCACGGGTCAATATAACCATCGCTGTCCGTGACAAATTCACATCAATCCCCAGACGCATGGCTCTATCCAGGAAAAGCGGATCCATCTTCCCTTCAGCATGGATGATTTGACTGACAAGCTCTTCCTTCAGCCTCTCGTCCCACTGGATTTCATTCATTAGGACTGCTTGCTGCAGACTTAGTTCAGCAGCCATCCGAACTAGTTCACCAAAACTTCTGATTTCTTCAGGAGCACCCGTAATTCCGATCACACCAACTATTTCTCCGTCAAAGCGAATAGGAAGATTGACCCCTGCCTTCACCCCATAGAAATTCTTTGCCTCTACTTCAGTAATTTCATAGCCTGATTCCTGTTTGATAACATGGACAGCACCTTCGTGTACGTCATCAATTCGGTTTGCGTCTCCTGACCCAATGATAACGCCCCGGTTATCCATTACATTGATATTTTTCCCGATAATTCCCATCGTCCTATCAACAATCTCTTGAGCCAGCTGCTTATCTAAAAAATCCATCCTATAATCCCACCTTGTACAGCACATGATATCATCTTGTCAAAGCATGTTTTACCATTATACATGATCCCAGTGTTTCCATTTTTTTAAGAGTCGCAGAAGATATTTCCGCAAATTCTCGAGCAACTTTCATCAAGTATTCGTAATACATTCACGATATCTATCACTTGTTTGCTAGGTATCTTGGTTAACAGCCAGAATTCTCCTTTTCTTAGCCAAAGTGAACTGATCCGATATAACGGCTAGTAATGTCCCGAGTATCAAGCCATTATTCAAGACGGAAACCAAAATTGGCGGAACATGGCTAAAGGCCTCTGCAGGTACAAACATCGCACCGACTCCAGCAAATAATGAGGTTCCAATAACGAACCGTGTTCTTTGTTTGTCATCTTCACGGTCGAATTCGGAAAAGGCAATTCCGATCATATTAGCAAAGATGACGAAAGTGACAGAATAGCCGACAGGTGCAGGCAAGGCTGCAAATACTGACATTACATGCGGCAGGAAGCTCGCTCCGACAATGAAAAAAGAACCAATGATGAATGGGAGCAATTTTGTAATTCCTGTCGTAGTGATAAAACCGGCTGCTCCTGAAATCGGTACAGAACCAATCGCAGAAAATACCCCTCCAAGAATCTGATTGATTCCAGCAATATAACCGCTAGCACGGTAACGATTTTCATGAGAATGGACACCCATATCATTGAGTACTTGTCCTGTTACCCTAATGCTTGCAAGCATATTGGTAATCAGCAAGAAGGTGATGAAGATGGAAGTAATCATCAGGCCGGTATCAAAAACAGGCACCCCAAAAGTCAAAATATCTGGGTAAGCAAATACAGGTCCTTCATATCGTTGAAAACCCTCATCTAGACGAAGCAGAGAAAAAAGCAACCAGCCAACACCTAAGCTAAGTAAAATTGCATATTGACTAATTAGTTTTAAGCGGTGACGTGTTAAATAAAAGGTGAACACAACTAGACACAAACTGAATAAAGCGATTGGAGGATTCACTTCATTAGTGCCCCTCCCGATCCCCATCATTCCGTTTAGAAAGGAACCACTTAATTGGATAACCAGCAGCAGCAGATAAATTCCACTTACAACAGGCGTGAACAATATTGCCAGTTTATCGATTAATTTAAAAAAGCTTAATAGAAAAAAGACCAATCCGCTCACAATCATCGCGCCCTCAAGTGCTTGAAGAGTTTCAATATTGGAAGAAAACAATGCTGTGCTTAAACCTGCATAGATGGTGAATACACCCCACCATAAACCTGCAGGTCCTTCGTTGATCGGCAGCCGGTGGCCGAACGATGCTTGCAAAAGACTTGATATTCCCAATACAAACATAGTTCTTTGAACAAGGCCGGTTGTCTGTAATTCAGTAAGCTGAAATAAATCTGCAATCGCAATCGGAGCAACAATCGAACCCGCAATGATAAAAGCCATCCACTGGATAGCAGCAACAAAAGTTTTCATATACACTTGCTCCGTTCTAAAAAATGTCTATCTATTGCTGAGCACTGATGATATTAGTCTATAATACTATTTTCATGAAAGATAGAAGAGTTTTTTATGAAATTCAAAGCCCCCAGCAATGGCTTGCCATTATCAGAAATGCGGATCCATTGACGGAAGAACTGATTTAGGAAATAGGACAAGAATTGGATGGAGTTTTCAGAAGAACGTGGTAAAATAAAAGAACCTGTAAAACCTTTAAAGGAGAGTCTTTCATGGTATTAAACGCAATTATCGTATTATTAGCTTATTTGCTTGGATCCATTCCTTCTGGATTGATCGTAGGGAAAGTCTTCTATGGAAAAGATATCCGGGAACATGGGAGCGGGAATTTGGGCGGCACTAACACTTTCCGTACGCTAGGTGTGAAAGCAGGCATGGCCGTTACTGTCGCTGATATTCTTAAAGGTACTCTTGCAGCAAGCCTTCCCTTGCTTCTCGGTGCAGACGTTCACACACTGTTGGTTGGTATTTTTGCGGTCATTGGACATATGTACCCAGTATTTGCTGGTTTTCGAGGTGGAAAAGCTGTCGCAACTTCAGGCGGAGTTCTGCTAGCTTATGTACCGATTTTATTCCTATTTACGCTAATCTTCTTTTTCATCAGCTTATACTTAACAAAATATGTTTCTCTTTCTTCTATTCTGACTGGTTTTGTTGCATTCATTTCCTCCCTATTCACTCAGGATCTCCCTCTTATCCTTGTGGTTGCGGTCCTAGCTACTTTCGTTATTTACAGGCATAGGGAAAATATTCAAAGAATACGCAAAAAAACCGAGCCAAAAATCACCTGGCTATAAACGAACTCTCGATCGATCGCCGATGAAATTGTACTACTCGAAGTGAGCTTTTATTCTTATACTCGAAAAAATCTCGGCATATCAGCTCATGGTTTGCCGGGATTTTTTTATTGTCATCCAATAGCTTATTCCAAAAACCGGATATTAGCTTTTATCTCACGGTTCTTTATAAAATATTTTTGTTCTTTATAATGAATTTTTTATTTTAAATGGTATAATTTAAATAAAATTGTCATAAATATCTTCGAAAGTAATCGAAATTTGCTGTCAGATTTCCTAGTTATTAAACGAGAACCAAATGTAAAAAAATTTTATTCAAAGAAGGGATCCCGATGAAAATGAATAATCCTTCCTCTGTCTATAGTTTTCATCCAATGGTCGATCATAAAACATTATTTAAAACCGAATTCTCATTCCATACGGATTCACACACTTTCCCTTTTGAGCCAATTCTTCCGTATGCAAAGCAGTCTATGCAAAAGGATGAAGTAGCAATAATGATGAACAAGAAAAAGCTGGAACTGGAAAGCGTCCTTCAAAATTTAAACCAAGAGATCCTTGAAAAACAACAAATGGTAAACGCATTGAAAGAGGCCTTGACCGAGGTATCAAGAAACTATCAATCTGCATCTTTAAGTTTGTTATCTGTTGGGTTAGCCCATGAAATAAGGAACCCATTAACAACCATCAAAGGGTTCATCCAATTATTAAAGCCAGATCTTCAATCCGCTGGAAAACAAGAATTGGCAGATGTAGCATTGGAGGAAATCAATCGTGCAAATGGCTTGCTAACTGAATTCCTATCTGTCTTAAAGCCGACTCCAGCAGGGAAAAAAAAGCTGGAAATAAACAGTTTAATGAAAAACATGAGGGATTTATTTTCAAGTGAAGCAATCCTGAAGGGTGTCGACTTAAGCGTCGAACTTGCGGAAGAAGAACTTTTTATCATGGCAGAAGAGAATACCGTAAAACAAGTGCTCGTCAATTTATTGAAAAATGCACTAGAGGCTGTGGAAGGAAGCGGGAGAACCGATGGATCTGTTAAAATAATTGCTGGAAGAAAAGCTGATTATGCGCTGATCCGTGTCATTGATAACGGCATTGGAATCGATGAATGGTGCATAGAGAAAATTTTCACTCCTTTTTTTACGACAAAGGCAGAAGGAACAGGCATTGGATTGGCAATTAGCAAACAATTAATTGAAAATCATGGCGGTGAAATGAGTGTCGTTAGCGAATTTTCGAGCACAACATTTACGATTTCATTACCCACCCTTTTATAACCTGCTTTCGATTAGTCGAAAAATTGTCAAATTATACCCAATCAATAGGTAGGATTGTTGCTAAAATAAAGAAAAGAGCACAGGAAAGAAGGCGAACTGGTATGGAAGAAGAAGTTATAAAGCTGACAGACCAATATGTATATTCAACCACAACAGCTGATGTAACGACTTCAGATGACTTTATCGTTGAACTTTTGGCTGATTTCCACGAAACAACAAATCCAAAGATTATCAAGATCAAGAACCTGGATGAGCTAATGGATTTTATCGAAACAATGGATAGCGAATAACATGCGGCTCTGGAACGAGTCGCATTTCCTTTTTTCAGTAAAAACTTCTATATTTCACACAAATTCTATACTATATTATCTTTAGAAGCACAAAATAGATAGGACTCATCAGTTATTGGGGAGATTTTAAATGAAAAAAAAGAAGCAAACCTTCTTGGCTATGACGATTATTTCCGGATTAAGTATTTTATTAGGAATCCTAACCTTCCAAATATCTCATGAAGCACAGGCAAAAAAACCAATTTTGAATGTCCAACAAAAAAACCATTCAATGAGAAGCATCGATGTAGCGGGGAAAAATTTTCAAGAAACCGTAAAATTAGGGGCGATTGGCGACATCCTGATCCATGACACTGTTTATGAAAGCGCTCACTCTTCTTCAGGGTATGATTTTAAGCCGGTGCTAACGAATGTTAAACAGCTGTTAACAGATCCTGATCTCCTCTTGGCTAATCAGGAAACCATTCTGGGCGGAGTCGAAATCGGTTTGTCCAGTTACCCAGCTTTCAATAGTCCTGTTGAAATTGGGGATGCACTACTAGATGCGGGTGTCGATATTGTTTCCAATGCCAATAATCATTCGCTGGATCGTTCTGAAAAAGGGGTTTTGACATCCATACGAAATATGGAAGCTGCCGGTCTGCCTTATGTTGGTTCCTTCAAGGATGATGCCGATCAACAGAAAGTAAGGGTATTGACTAAAAACGGAATAAAAGTTTCTTATTTGTCATACACCTATGGGACAAATGGGATTCCGGTTCCATTTGGCAAAGACTATCTCGTCAACCTGATCGACCGCGAAGCAATGAAGGAGGAAATTCATCGTGCCAAAGCAGCATCGGATGTGGTCGTCATGAGCATCCATTGGGGGAATGAGTACCAACGGTTTCCAACAGGAGATCAAAAAAAACTTGCCCAGTTTCTAATCGACCAAGGGGTAGATATCATTTTTGGACACCATCCGCACGTCCTACAGCCAATGGAATGGTTGACCGCCTCAGATGGCAGGAAGGGACTTGTTGTATATTCTCTTGGCAATTTCCTATCAGGACAAATGTGGGATTACAAAGATATCGGCGGCCTCGCAACGGTAGAGATTACAAAGCGCATTACCCCTGATGGAAAGGTAATTGCATTACATAATCCGGAATTCCTTCCTACCTTCGTTTCCAGCAGCAAACAAAAACATTACAGAGTCGTACCATTGAAAGAAGCAGGAAGGTTTGGCCTTGCAGACGCAGAAAATAAATATAACGAAATCATGCATCATATGACGCAATTACTAAAAAAATAACTCTATTAAGGTTACCGTCAGGAAAATGCTTTTACAACGTTAAGCCCGTTTTCAAGACGATTAACTGGATTTTTTGAAAGATACGATACGGTTTGTCCCCCCTTCATCGGCAAAGTGTCCATATCTGCCCTCAATGCCAGCGTTTTTTCTCCAGTTTTTCTGTTCACATCCCCTGCCACACTTGGTGGTTGGAAACTCAAGATTTTAATCCCAAGAGTCTCGAGCCTCTCTCGGATATAGTTACTCGTTTCATTTTCCTGACCAGACAGCTCCGGATGCTGATGTAGATAGCGAAGGTCCTCCACAGCCTGTTTCATATATGTTCCGATAGATAATTCATCCTAGTTTATATCAAACTTATAAATATACAAATTGATCAGGGTGATTATACACCTTTGCTTTTTAAAAATGAATAGCAAGAGCTTTTTCACTACAAATCTGCATTAACATAATGACATTTTCCCTATAATTCTAGACTAGTAGTAATTTCATTTTTATGCATCCATTTTAATTTTGTAATTCATCAATTTTAAGGTATACTTAAAAACATATTTTCAGCTAAAAGCAGGAGGTGAACCCATTGGTTTATAGTTTCCAGCCATTAGGAGACAATGCCATCATGATCGAATTGGGCAAAGACATTCATATACAAACTCAGCAAAAAGTGCAATTCATTGCCTCTATTTTGGATAATCATACAAAAGATTGGATGATTGAATACATTCCTGCGTTTACTACTGTTACCTTATTTTACGATCCTTTTAAGATAATGAGACATGCGAAAAAAGGGGAACTTCCTTATAACTATGTTCGTTCCTGGCTTGAGTCTTTCTTAACTGGTGTTGCTGTTGAAAACAAAATCACTCAGAGAATGATTGAAATTCCAGTTTGTTATGGTGGTGAATTGGGACCTGACCTAGAGTTTGTTGCTCGGCATAATAATTTATCTGAAGATGAGGTTATCCAGCTCCATTCTGCTGGAGATTATCTTGTCTATATGATTGGTTTTGCGCCAGGCTTCCCATATATAGGAGGTATGTCGGAGAAGATAGCAACACCAAGAAAAGAAACACCTCGGCTGAAAATTCCTCCGAGATCGGTAGGAATTGCCGGTAAACAAACAGGTGTCTATCCAATCGAAACACCAGGCGGCTGGCAGTTAATCGGCCGGACTCCTCTCGAGCTGTTCCGCCCAGAGAAGCACCCGCCTACTCTCCTGCGCCCCGGAGATCGTATACGCTTTTATCCGATCAGTTATGAAGAATACTTGGAACTTGGAGGAGATAAGGAATGATAAGAGTCTTAAAACCGGGTCTTCTCACAAGTGTTCAAGATTTAGGAAGATACGGGTATCAAAAATATGGTGTCATTGCAAGTGGTGTGATGGATCAGCTCGCGCACCGGCTTGCGAATATTCTCGTCGGCAATCAGGAAAATGAGGCAACTCTTGAAATTACCTTATTAGGACCTGTTATTCAATTTGAGAAGGATGCTCTAATCGCCATTTGTGGCGGTGATTTATCGCCAACGATTGATGGGATTCCCATTAAAATGTGGCGGCCAATTTACATAAAAAAAGGCGCTTTATTAAGTTTTGGCCAAGCAGCTAATGGTGCAAGATCCTATCTCGCAGTCGCAGGAGGATTTGATATTCCAGAAGTTATGGACAGTAAATCTACTTACTTAAGGGCAAATATTGGCGGATACCAAGGACGCGCACTAAGGTCAGGTGATTTAATCCCATTTGACCCCCTAGGAAAATTTTCTCAGCAGAAGCTAGAGTTTCTTTGTGGAAAAGCTGGATCTGAGCTTTTCACAGAGATGGATTGGTCCGTTTCATCAGATTTGATTCCTTTGCATAGACGCGACCCATCCATTCGGGTAATCAGAGGCAGGCAGTTCGATTTATTTTCAGAAGAAAGTAAGACTAACATATTTAACGAAGCCTTTTTCGTTACCCCCCAATCAGATAGGATGGGTTATCGACTAACAGGTGCTTTTTTGCAATTGAAAAAACCGGCAGAAATGGTTTCCGAAGCGGTCAGTTTTGGAACTATTCAAGTTCCTTCTGAAGGAAATCCAATCATCCTGCTGGCAGACAGGCAAACAACCGGTGGCTACCCAAAAATCGGACAGATTGCTACTGTCGATTTGCCTCTGATCGCGCAAGCAAAACCAGGGGACCATATCCGCTTTAAGGAAATAAGCCATGAAGATGCGCAGACCCTCTACCTTGAGAGAGAGAGAATTATTAATAAGCTTAGACAGGGAATTTTATTAAAATTCAAATAGGAGGAATATGATTATGGCAAAGGTTGATATTAATTGTGACATGGGTGAAAGTTTCGGAGCCTACACTCTTGGCAGGGATGCAGAAATTCTCGAATACGTGACCTCTGCCAATATCGCCTGCGGATTTCATGCCGGGGATCCAGCTACGATGAGGAAAACGGTAAAATTAGCGCTTGAAAAAAATGTTGGCATTGGCGTGCATCCAGGTCTTCAAGATTTAGTTGGCTTTGGAAGAAGAGAAATTAATTTATCAGCTCAAGAGGCGTACGATCTTGTAGTCTACCAAATAGGCGCACTATCTGGCTTTGTCAAAAGTGAAGGCGGCCAAATTCAGCATGTTAAGCCTCATGGCGCCCTTTTTAATATGGCTGCAAAAAATGCCAAGCTGGCAGAAGCGATTGCGGAAGCTGTATATAAAGTCGATCCGCAAATGATCTTTTTTGGCCTTGCCGGAAGTGAGTTAGTGAAAGCAGGAGAAAAGATTGGCCTCCGTACGGCGAGTGAAGTTTTTTCAGACCGCACCTATCAACAGGATGGCTCATTAACTTCCAGGCTGCATGCTAACGCATTGATTAAAGATCACGGGGAAGCTGTCAAACAAGTAATACGGATGGTCAAAGAAGGAATAGTCACTTCCGTTCAGGGCACCGATGTCTCGATAAAAGTGGATACTGTCTGCATTCATGGAGATGGAGAAAGTGCTCTTGATTTTGCGAAACATATAACTGCAGCTTTAAACGAGGCTGGCATTTCTATTGCCAAAATTAGCAGCTTTATTGAATAAACTATTTTTAGGAGGCAACAAGGATGGAGAAAAAATCAACCGCCAGTTTACTGCTTGGTGCTGCATTCCTGATGGCAACGTCGGCAATTGGTCCTGGGTTCCTTACTCAAACAACTGTATTTACACAATCACTGATGGCAAGCTTTGGATTTGTCATTTTCATTTCTATCATTATCGATATTGGCGCACAGATGAATATTTGGAGGATTATAGCGGTATCCGAGAAACGTGCTCAGGATATTGCCAACGATGTCTTGCCTGGGTTGGGGCATTTTCTCGCTGCACTTGTTGTTGCAGGGGGACTTGCCTTTAATATTGGCAATATTGCCGGAGCAGGTCTTGCCGTAAACGTCTTGTTCGGCTTGTCAGCTAAAACAGGTGCTTTATTAAGCGGAATCGTAGCGATTGGAATCTTCCTCGTCCGCGAAGCCGGAAAAGTAATGGACAGATTTGCTCAAATTATGGGTTTTGTGATGATTATTTTGACTATTTTTGTTATGTTCACAGCTGATCCGCCTGTGGGGGAAGCCGTTGTAAAAACCTTTGTTCCTGATAGAATCGACCTTCTAGCAATCGTAACCCTTGTAGGTGGAACTGTCGGAGGATATATTACATTTGCAGGAGGACACCGGTTATTGGACGCAGGTATAAAAGGCCGTGAAGCTTTGCCTGAAGTAACCAAGAGTGCAGTAACTGCCATTGGGATTGCCTCCATCATGAGGATCTTCCTGTTCCTTGCTGCATTTGGAATCGTCGCTCAAGGTCTTGCTATCGACCCGGCAAATCCGCCTGCTTCCGTTTTTCAGCATGCTGCAGGCAATGTTGGCTATAAAATTTTCGGAGTTGTAATGTGGGCTGCTGCAGTTACTTCGGTTGTTGGTGCTGCATACACTTCGGTTTCGTTCATTCAGACACTGAGCAAGACGGTTGCAAAACATCATAACTTGACGATTGTTACATTTATAGCCATTTCTACTCTCGTATTTGTCTTAATAGGACAACCGGTAAAGATTTTGGTCCTTGTCGGCTCCTTCAATGGCCTGATTCTTCCAATCGCCTTAGGGGTAATGTTGATTGCAGCTTACAAGACAAAAATTGTCGGCGACTATAAGCACCCGCTCTGGATGACAATTTTTGGAGCGATCATCGTCATCGCCATGACTATTATGGGCGGTTACACACTGATTAATGGAATACCTCAGTTATTTAAATAACAAAGATGCAAATCGTTATATGGACGAATACAACCTTATGGCAACAAACTCAACACCGCAAAAAAGTGCATAATGGACCCAGCTAGAACAAACAAATGCCATATTGCATGATGGTAATGGAAACCGCGCCAGACGTAAAAGACTGCTCCTACAGTATACAGAACGCCTCCAATTACTAGAAAGAGCAGTCCTTGTGATGAAAGATTCTCTGTCAGTGATCCCCAAGCAAATACGATCAGCCAGCCCATAATGATATATAGCACTGTGGATGTATGCAAAAATCGTTTGACAAACAGAGATTTAAACACCGTTCCCGCGATGGAAATCCCCCAGACGATTCCGAACAGCGTCCATCCTAAAACCCCTTTTACCACAAGGAAAAGGAATGGTGTGTAAGTTCCAGCAATGAAGAAATAAATCGATGAGTGGTCCATGATTTCAAAAAAATCCTTTGCTTTTCCCGGTGGAAAGCTATGAACGAGGGTGGATGATGTATATAGCAGGAACATGGTCGCACCGAATATGGTGAAACTGACGACATGCCACACTGTGCCATACAATGAAGCAAATACGATTAGGATAACGAGAGCTGCGATGCTTAGTAGTCCACCTATTCCGTGGATGATTGCGTTCGCGATTTCCTCTTTCTTCGTAAAAGTATGTACATTTGCCATTTTTCTTACTCCTTTTCTCTATTTGAAAAAACGGTCTGTTGATCCGTTTCCACTGCATTCATTCGAAAATAAGTATATCATTTATAGCTTTTAACAACGCAAGGATTTGATGTCTGGGAAGTGTCGGTTGAAGGCTTATTTTTTCGGTAATACGTAAAGTTTTTGTGTAGCTCGAGTGACTTGATCGTCGAGTCGCTTGCTTGCGCTTTTCTTACGTTCAAACATAAAAGCTGCCGGACTTCTCTAGCTCGGCAGCTTTCTAAAACTATTCTGCATTGTTGCTGGACTGATCGTTCTTTTCACTATAATTAAACAGTGACCGATCAACAGGAACAAAATCTTTCGGAGTGTAGAATCGTAAAAGGTCACCCTCTACGACCTTATCGGAGTAATTCAAGATTGTCTCAGCGATTTCCTTTTGATGCTTCGCTTCTTCTGTTTCCTCTATCACAGTTCCGGTTATTGAATCATAATACTTGCCATTAAGGTAAGAGACAGTTGGACTCACGAAATCTCCATTTCGAAATGGTATTAGTTCATCGTGTTCTTCTGAAAGTAAGTCTGTACCCATTTGCAGGTAAGGCTTTGTGTCAATCCCTAATAAATGCATAAGAGTTGGCAGCAAGTCGATTTGTCCGCCGTATTCATGCATCGTGCCTCCCTGAACTCCAGGTACACGGATCAATAACGGTACCCGCTGAAGGCCTGCACTTTCAAAAGTAGTAATTTCTGTGCCCAATACTTGTTCCATCGCCTTGTTATGATTGTCGGATATCCCGTAATGGTCTCCGTACATAATTACTACAGTGTTATCATATAACCCTGTTTCTTTTAGATAGTCAAAAAACTCTTTTAATGCCTCATCAGCATACCGCGCTGTCTGGAAGTATGAATCAACGGATGGATCTCCGGTTGTATGAGGTTCAATGGTTGTTTTCTCCTGGTCCATTTTATAAGGAAAATGGTTGGACACGGTAATGAACTTTGTGTAAAACGGCTGTGGCAATGACTCGAGTAAAGGCTGGGATTGTTTTAGAAACGGCTTATCCATTAACCCATACTCAGCAAGGTCCTCTTCATTCAATGTGTAGTAGCTTGAATCAAAGAAATTGTCATACCCAAACGATTTATAAATTTCATCACGGTTCCAGAATGACCCGTTATTTCCATGGAAAACAGCAGATGTGTACCCGTTTTGACCTAAAATGGCAGGCGCTGCTTGATACGTATTCATCCCTTTCGTAGAAAAGGCAGATCCTTGCGGCAGACCATATAGCGAATTCTCGAGAAGGAATTCGGCATCAGATGTCTTCCCCTGGGCTGTTTGATGAAAAAAGTTTTCAAAGTACAGGGTATTGGCATCTCTTGTTAAAGAGTTCAAGAACGGCGTTACTTCTTCTCCATGAAGTTGATAATCAATCAAGAAATTTTGCATGGATTCAAGGTGGAAGTATACCACATTCATTCCTTTTGCTGCACCAAAGTATTCAGGATTTGGTTTTGCGTAATGTGTTCTCTGGTAATTAAGGATTTCCGTTAAATCATCCGTACTTGCCATCGCCCGTTCCATGGAGCCATTGACACTCTGAACAGCATCATAAATGGTGTAGTTGTACACCCCCAAATACTTAACAATATAGTTGCGATCGAACGTTCTTGTCAGCAATTGTGGCCGATCCTTTTCTGCTAGTCCCAAGTTCACTGACATGATCAGGATGGAAGTGATAAATACGGCCGAAATACTCCTGCGATTTACCATTCCGGTCGTACGCTCTTTTTTGAAGATCAAACCAACAGCGAGAACAATGAACGTGTCCAGAAATAATAAAAAGTCATATGGTTTTAACAGAGATGACACACTCGAGCTTACATCGCCAAAGTTTTGTGTCTGCGAAATGGTCGGAATCGTAATGAAATCACTAAAAAACCGGTAATACACCACGTTTGAAAACAATAAGAAACTCAAAATAAAGTCAAACACAATGAGCCATAGGAATTTTCTATTCCTTGATAACAAGGAAAATCCTAAAAATAACATAACCGAACCTAACGGATTCAAAAATAATAGAAATTCTTGTAAATTATTATTCAAGCCTAGTTTGAATTCTAAGTGTTGTACTAAATATGTTTTCATCCATAATAAAACAACAGCTAAAAAGAAAAGGCCCAAGTGATTATTTTTTATTTTTTTGTACACCTTTTTCTCCCCGCTTTCTTTCTTCCTACTTTGTGAGCCATTTAATAATTCTATAAGATTGTTAAGTTAATGTAAAGTGATTTAATATTCTATTTACAAAACAGACACCTTTGTGATTAAACGCAAAAAAAGCAAGCATTAAGGAACGCTTGCTCTCTTTTCCATATATACACCTTTTTCTGCCTTTCCAAACATCGAGCTGATAAAGGAAACGAACCCTTTTTAGAATTCCCAGTCTGTTAACTTGGCTACTCCCCTACCATACCGTCCTTGTCTGCATCGTACATATAAGGATATAACCAATGATCCGAGGTAATTGGCATACGAAAACCTGCTGCTTTCGCTTCTTTAATCGTTACCTGTCCATTTCCATTTGTATCAACACTTGAAACATCGCCGTTTGTGATTGAACTAGTTGATTCAGAAGGCACACTGCCTGTTAATCCAAGCGATACATTTACTTCATCAGGGTTAACATTGTCAAATGTATCCATGATCTTATTCCCTTTTACTGTATAGGTATACTGATAATGGGAAGGAATCTGCGTTTCCGTATTCGGATAGGTGATAATCGCTTCAAAATTAGTGGCTCCTCCCGCACTGCGGATCACCTCTTCCATATAAGCTTGATCACCATGACGGTTTAGCGTACTATCCTGCGGGGTAATATTATAGGCATTTGATACCCCACCAAGTGCATCAGCAATGACATGCCCTTCATCTAATACAGCGCTCTCTACACCAGGGACCTTTGCCTCATCAGCGTAGTATCTGCCGGAAGATAACACAGCTTCGATCTTGTCATCTTGCAGTATGATTTCAGCAGCAATGACTCGAACCAGTTGTCCATATTCATTAGTAAAAGCCCAATATTCTCGGTCCCCATACCCAATGTCGACGACGACGTTCGGTTCACGATCTCCAGACAAATCACCGCCATCCACTTCAATAAATTTGTATCCTGAGAACTGTTCTTTATTTGCCTGAGTAGGAGTTTCCTCTACTACTGGTTCATCCACCATTTGCGGGTTTTTAACACGATCCGGAGTAACTGTCGTTTCTTCTTGTGAATTTTTATCTTGATCCGCAATCGAGGCATTTTCGACATTGGCACAACCAACCAAAGAAATAATTGTGAAAAGCAATAGTACATAATGCATTTTCTTTTTCATTTTTTAGACTCTCCTAAACTAGGTTACAAGTGAGCATTCGTTTTACATTGTAAGCTTATTGTTAATAGTATATTCCTATTTTACCATTTTTTCAGTGGAATCTATTTTTATCTTCTTGAACATACTTGGAAACGTGTTTTCCATGAGATTGGATTCCCCTTCTTTCGAATTTCGATAGCAAATAATGGACCTATCGTCTATCCTGCCTTATAGTGTAAGTATTAAGTAAATTCTAAAAACAGGAGGCCTTTATATGGAATATCGGCGTTTAGGCAATACCGGATTGAAAGTAAGTGAAATAAGTCTTGGAAGCTGGCTTACATATGGTGGGTATGTGGAAGAGCAGAATGCCGTAAATTCGATTGATTTAGCGTATGAGTCAGGCATTAATTTCTTTGATACGGCCAATGTCTATATTAGGGGCGAAGCCGAAAAAGTAGTCGGGAAAGCATTGTCCAAGTATCCTAGAAGTTCGTATGTATTAGCAACAAAGGTTTTTGGCAAAATGGGAGAGGGTCCGAACGATCAGGGGCTTTCACGAAAGCATATTATCGAGCAATGCGATGCTAGTTTGGAGCGGCTTGGCTTAGACTACATCGATATCTATTATTGCCATCGCTATCATCCTGAAACTCCACTGGAAGAAACTTTGCGTGCCCTTGACGATCTCGTAAGGCAGGGAAAGGTTCTCTATCTTGGAGTCAGCGAATGGACAGCTGAACAAATTACCGAAGCGGTCCATTTGGCTGATAAAAAACTGCTCGACAGAATTGTCGTTAACCAGCCAAATTACAGTATGCTTCACCGAAACATAGAAAACGAAATTATTCCTATCAGTGAAAAACATGGAATCGGTCAGGTTGTTTTCTCTCCTCTAGCACAAGGCGTGTTAACAGGTAAGTATTCAAAAGACAAGCTGGCACCAGAGGGAAGCCGTGCAGCACAACAAAATACTAATATGTCCCATATCCTCACACAACAAAACCTTGACAAAGTGGAACAGTTAAAATCCGTTGCCGCTGAAGAGAATGTAACGTTGGCGCAACTTGCTATTGCCTGGATTTTAAGACAATCAAACGTATCAAGTGCCATTGTAGGTGCAAGCCGCCCGCAACAGCTGGAGGAAAACGTCAAGGCATCCGGCATTAAATTATCCCATGATGCACTACAGAAAATCAATGAAATCCTTATTAACTAATACAGAAAGCGCAAGCGTTACCAACAACTAGATAATTTTATAATTTCCTGGTAAACATCGAAAAAACCAAGGATCCCGTCATTGACAGGATGCTTGGTTTTTTTATTTCTAATCGATTGATAATAATTTTTAACTAAACCAATATAAAAATAGTGAAAAGTTCAAATAGAACTGAGACTGTCGTATTTAGATCGTGAAATATGTGACAACTGATAGCAAAACAGACGTAATAGCCATTGCTAGAAGTGGTCTTAGCGCTTTCGTTCTAAGGTCGCTTAGACGAACATTTAGCCCTAATCCAATCATAGCCATAGTTAGAATAAAAGAAGTGAAAAAAGAAATGCTATTCATGACACTCGTTGGGACGGGTATCAAATGACCGAGGACATAACTTCCAAACAAGCTCATCATAATAAATCCTATGAGAAACCAGGGAAATTCAATTTTAGCCTCAGAATCGGATTCCACTTGATTTTTTCGTTTCATCCAATACATAAGAATAAAACTAAGCGGAACGAGCAAGAAAACACGGCCTAGTTTCGCGAGCAAAGCAATAGCAAGTGCATCTGGACCTGCAGGCGCTCCTGCTAAGGCAACATGAGCAATTTCGTGTAGACCTACACCTGACCAAACACCGTATTGAAGGTCTGTCAAAGGAAGAAACGGACGTAAGATTGTGTAGGTTATAGCGAAAATGGTACCAACAAAAGCAATGATTCCGGCACCAATCGCAGTGTCTTCCTCCTTTGCTTTCAAAATTGGGGAAACTGCTGCAATCGCAGCAGCGCCACACACCCCTGTTCCAATTCCTAATAACAAGGATAAGGAAGAATTCGCCTTAAATAATTTTGCCAGCAACATTGTAAGTAGGATGGAAAAAACGATCGTGCCAACCCCTCTTGCAAGTAAACCTATCCCTTGGTGTAAAACTATATCAATGTTCAATTTTAATCCAAAGAGAATAATAGCAATCCTTAATAATCTTTTGGCAGAGAACTGAATACCTGTACGGAATTTTTCAGGATATCCCCAAATTTGTCGATAAACTACAGCAATGATGATTGCACAGGCAAGCTGACCGATATGATCTAACCCGGGTAATTTGGATAATCCAAAACTAATTAACGCAATAATAAAGGTAAATCCCAGGCCACCGATTGACGAGGACGCATTCTTAGTTTTTGCTAATGATGTATTCATTTTAACCACTCCTCTAGGTTACTTTCTTGCTTTAAGCGTATAATGGTTTTGATAATAAGTAAAATAGATTATAATTATAGTAGTGATATATGTTTACTTATGAATATTGCAAATACCATTTTGATACAATAGGAGGAATTTTTTTATGGATCAATCTTTACTTGTATTTACTACTGTTGTAGAACAAAAAAACTTTACACGAGCCGCGGAACTTCTTCATATGACACAACCAGCAGTCAGCAATTATATTCAATCATTAGAAAAAAACATGGGGATAAAATTATTAGAGCGGACAAATAAATATGTTCGGCTTAGCAAAGCTGGAGAAATAGTATTTCATCATGCAACGGAAATTTTAGGTCTTTATGCTCGAATGGAAAGACTTATTGATGACTTAAAACATACCGCAAGTGGTCCGATTTCTATCGGTGCCAGTTATACTTTCGGGGAATACATTCTTCCTCATAAAATTGCCAGCATGCTTAAAATGTATCCGTTAGTAAACCCAATCATTACGATAAAAAATTCGCATGAAATTATAAATTTACTCATGAAACACAAGATAGATGTTGGAATAATCGAAGGAGAGACTAATGCAGATCATTTAAAAATGATTCCTTTTGCTATTGACGAATTATCCATTACAGTTCCTTCCAATCACCCTCTAGCAACAGCAAACGAAATTGATCCTTTGTTATTGCATCTAGAGACATGGCTAGTTCGGGAAGAAGGTTCAGGAACGAGAGAGATGCAAGAAAAGGGATTTAAACAAATGGGATTTTCTCCGAAGAAGTGTAGGACATTTGGGAGTACGCAAGTAATTAAGGAATCCATTGAAGCTGGCCTTGGCATTTCTATCCTCTCGCACGCTTCGATAAAAAACGAATTGGAGCTTGGGAAAGTAAAGATCCTTGAGATAGACGGATTTCCTATCTCACGAAATTTTTCTATAATCACTCCACAAGTTGAATTTCATACAAAAGCAGTCGAGATTTTTATTGAATCTTTAGTAAAAAAGACCACAAGCTAATGTGGTCTTTTCATTTGGAGGATGCTGTATTATCAGGTTTTTCAAGTACATTCTCCATATAATTCTTCCCCCATTGATACATCGAGTCAAGAATCGGCATCAAGCTTTCTCCTTGCTTTGTCAACGAGTATTCCACTTTCGGTGGGACAACCGGATAAACTTTTCGTTCCACAATTTGGTCGTCTTCCAGTTCGCGCAGTTGATTCACGAGCATTCTTTGCGTAATACCAGGCATCAAGGCCTTTAATTCCCCAAACCTCTTTGTGCCCTCTTTGCCGAGATGCCATAAAATCAACATCTTCCACTTTCCGCCAATCACTGCAAGGGTCAACTCTTTTTCACAGTTGAATGTTTTTGCATCCATTCTCGCCATCTCACATCACCTCTCTAGTCATAGAATATCACTTAGTATACTTTTTGTCACTATGTAAGAAAAAAGTGCGTACTTACAATTATAATTTATACGCAGTATACTTACAACAAGGCCAAAAATGAAGTTGGTTACACTTGGCATGAAAATAAACACGCACAATTGGATAGGTTACAATTGTGTACCAACAATAAATATAAGGAAGTGGAATAGAAATGGAATTACAATTGGCATTAGATTTAGTGAACATCCCAGAAGCGATTCAAGTGGTGAAAGAAGTGGAGGAGCATATTGACATCGTGGAAATTGGGACACCGGTTGTCATCAACGAAGGACTCCAAGCTGTCAAGGCAATGAAAGAGGCATTCCCTAATCTTAAGGTTTTAGCAGACCTTAAAATTATGGATGCTGCTGGATACGAAGTAATGAAGGCTTCAGAAGCAGGAGCAGATATTATCACCATTCTTGGTGCTGCAGAAGATATGTCCATCAAAGGCGCTGTCGAGGAAGCGAAAAAACAAGGAAAAAAAATCCTTGTTGACATGATCGCTGTCAAAGACCTGGCTGGACGAGCAAAAGAATTGGATGCAATGGGAGTGGATTATATTTGTGTCCACACTGGTTACGATCTTCAAGCAGTCGGAAAAAATTCATTTGAAGACCTACAAACAATTAAAAACGTTGTGAAAAACGCAAAAACAGCGATTGCAGGCGGAATTAAATTGGATACCCTTGCTGAAGTTGTGAAAGTTCAGCCGGATCTTGTCATTGTCGGCGGCGGCATTACCGGCCAAGATGATAAGAAATCAACTGCTGAGAAAATGAAGCAAATGATGCAGCAAGGGTAACAATCAAAATGCGGACTACACAGTACCTTTCTGAAATTTTAATGGAGCTTCACCCGTCAGCAGAATTAATTTCGGATGAAGCTGCAGAAGCTCTTGTCAACGGCATCCTCGATTCTAAAAAAGTTTTTGTTGCTGGTGCCGGCAGATCCGGATTCATGGCAAAGTCTTTTGCAATGCGAATGATGCATATGGGGATTAAGGCCCATGTCATTGGCGAAACAGTCACTCCTGGTTTTGAAAAAGAGGATATTTTGATTATCGGATCAGGTTCAGGGGAAACAAAAAGTCTTGTTTCTATGGCGGAAAAGGCAAAGAACATTGGCGGTACCATTGCTGCTGTAACGATTTTTCCCGAATCGACAATAGGTCAGCTGGCAGATATCATTGTTCAGCTGCCTGGTTCACCAAAGGACCAATCAGAGGGAGACTACAACACGATTCAGCCAATGGGATCCCTGTTTGAGCAGACTCTGCTTCTTTTTTACGATGCGATCATCCTCAGATTCATGGAGAAAAAAGATTTGGATACTAACAAAATGTACGGAAAACATGCTAATCTTGAATAAAACCGGAAGGCTGCCTGATGACAGGCGGTCTTTCGGCAATTTTTTAGAAGGAGGAATGATACATGATTTCATTAAAAGGAAAAACAGCAATTGTTACAGGGGCAGGCCGAGGAATTGGACGAGCAGTTGCGATTGCCCTAGCTAAAGAAGGTGTCAATCTTGGATTAATTGGATTGACAATGTCTAATCTCGAAATATTGACTGAAGAACTCGAGCAATATGATGTTACTATTTCAGCTGCTTCCGCCGATGTCTCTGATCTTGAAGGTATCCAGCATGCGGTAGAGCATATCAAATCAGATCTTGGCGCAATTGATATTTTAGTCAACAATGCCGGGATAGCGAAGTTTGGCGGCTTTATGGATCTTTCCCCTGAAGAATGGGAAAAGATTGTCCGCGTTAACCTGATGGGTGTGTACAACGTGACAAGAGCAGTTTTACCAGAAATGATTGAAAGAAAATCCGGAGACATTGTGAACATCTCCTCTACTGCAGGCCAAAAAGGAGCACCAGTCACTAGCGCTTACTCCGCTTCTAAATTTGCAGTCCTTGGATTGACCGAATCATTAATGCTGGAGGTAAGGAAGCATAATGTCCGCGTAACCGCTTTGACTCCAAGTACAGTGGCAACCGATCTTGCTGTCGAAAGCAATCTGATCAGCGGAAACCCTGAAAATGTCATGCAGCCAGAAGATCTAGCAGACCTTCTTGTCGCTGGATTGAAACTGCACCCAAGAGTCTTCGTTAAAACGGCTGGATTGTGGTCCACTAATCCATAAGGCCTTATCAACCGTAAATCGCTTAACGCCCTTGTTAAGCGATTCTTCATTTCAAATAAAATACCCTTTTCGGACTACGTATTTAAAACTCATTTAGATAAGAAATGACATTTTTTAATATTTCAATTGATTTTATTGGATCGTTCTCAAGTTCCAAACTGTGATTTCCCTCTTCAACCACATGAAATGTAAGATTTGGAATAGTTTTCAATTTTTCAAAACGTTCTTCAATAAAACAAAAATAATCTTTTTCTCCAATAACACAAAGCCCTTTATTATTACTGTTAACCATTGCATTAAATACAGCATCATTTTGTAGCAAAGGAGTCAACCATACTACTTTGGCATCTTTAAACATTGGATGATCGATCAGATAGCTCAAAGCTTTTGTTCCAATAGATTTTGCCACAATATAATAATTGTTTTTTTTTATCATTGATTGCGCTGTTTATCGCAAAGAGTACATCTTTTGCAAAATCCCTTTCATTCAGTGAAGTCAACTCTTGCCCGCTAAATGAATAGTTAATATGTAATACATCGAACCCTTTATTGTAAAATGCTCCAGTTGTGTAATATAACAATGGAGCTTGGGTTGTGTAACCCGCCCCAGGTAACACAATAACTAATCCATTTGTGTCTTCTTTCTGTTCAATCAATCTAAAAGGGATAACTTTGTTACTCATCGTTATCGCAACTCCCCAAATTTTATATGTTTTGTGTTTTTTTTACTAAAACTACTGCCAAAGGGCAACTTTCTTGCGGAAAGATACCCTTATGCAAGCATTTTCCCCTCGGACATGGAATCCCAATGGCAGCAGAAACACTAAGAGATAACTTAAGAAAGCTCGTTGATGAATTTGATGACCTTGCCATTCCAGATTACGGTAAATATGTAAATAATAATAAATAACCGACAAAGAGGCTTGCCAACTAGGCAAGCTCCTTTTTCGTTTCTAGCTACCATTATTGAACGGATAGAGAATGATCGTTGGATGTTTATGAACGGATGTCATATTCTTGGACAAACAGCTGTTCATTTTGTTTCCATTCGGCAAACAGCACATCTTTGAAGTGTTGGATTTTTTGCTTTTCAAGTTCTCGCTTAAGCCACTGTTCATCGAGCCCTGCTTCTTGCAGATTCGCGTGTATTACTTCTCCATCCAAAATCATGTTAATTGGCAGACTTGGATCCTTTGTTTTGATTTTCATGTCGCTATTCTTTGGGAGATCGTAATCCGCTTTTGGAAGGACACTGACCATTCCGTTCATTTCGATGATCGCAAATTCAATTTCCCTTAATGAAAAATATCCCTGCTGCCTGACTAGACTTTGCAGTTGATTGATATCCAGCTTCGCTTTTTTCAACGCATCGTATTTGATTTTTCCATTGCGAATGACGATATTTGGTTCTCCTTCAAGTGATTTTCGTGAACGGAGGAATTTCTGAGTGATCATTTCTGTTACATAAACAAGAATTCCCCACAAAGCGACAGCAAAGGCAATTTCATCAATTTTCACTTCTTGGTCATAAATGGCATTTCCAACCAATTCACCGAGTATAATAGCTGAAATGAAATCAAATGGAGTAATTTGTGAGAATTGAGTCTTCCCCTGCATTTTCGTCATCAGAAATAAAAAAACAAACCCACTCGTCAACTCAAGTGCAATCGATAAATAATGATTCACTACTCCCACTCCTTCCTTCCCATTATGGGAAGAAATAAGGAAGTTGAACCGTATTTTTTGTAAAAAATTTATTCAAGTAGTTGATTGTTCTATTATCTTTCTATTCACAGTTTTCTTTCTCCTGCTTGATGAGATCTACCAGTTGTTTAATGGAATAGTGCTTCAGGAATTCTCCTAAGTGTTCTTCTGCTCCTTGGAAAATGGCAAACAGAACCTTTTGCATATGAGCACCGACCACACATTTTTCATTGGAATCGGGGCATTTTGGCTGTATGGCGCCTTCTGATGTTAATTTATAAATATCCCAGAGGTTAACTTCATTTAAGCCCAAGGCAAAAATAAAGCCGCCGCCGGTACCTTCTTTTGATTTGATAAAACCATGTTTTTTTAACAGAGCCAATACTTTGCGAATTCGTACCGGATGAACACCGGCACTGTCTGCGATTGCATCGCTTGTCGTCATTCTGCCAGGCTGCAGTGCAAGCAACGTTAAGCTGTGAATGGCAAGAGTAAAATCACTGTTCATAGCCTGCCTCCTCGTTTCTATCTATAATACTTTATAGTACAGTTAACATGTCCGAATATAAATGAACCCCCCGTTAATTGGCCATACTTTCCCATTCATACCCGGTAAAAGTGCGCAGTTTCCGCGGCAAGAAGCTACGAATTTCTTCTTCATTATAGCCAACCTGCAATCTTTTGTGATCCTGGATAATCGGCCTGCGCAGCATTTGCGGATTTTTTATGATCAGGTCATACAGCTGATTCAGTGGTAGAGAATCGATATCGAGATCTAGCTTCTGGTATGTTTTGGAGTTCTTAGAGATAATTTCTTCCGTTCCATCTTCTGTCAAACGAAGAATCGATTTGATTTCATCCACGGTTAGCGGGTTGGAAACGATGTTTCTCTCAACATAATCGATTTGATGCTCTTGAAGCCATGCTTTTGCTTTGCGGCATGAAGTACAACTAGATGTAATATATAAAGTTACCATAAACCTCACAACTCCTTTTTTTACTGTAAAAATAAAAATTACAGTTATACCGTTAAATTGCTTTCGTTTAAAGATAATTTCGCATACTGTAATATTAATCTTTACAGTTAATTTAGTCAAGAGAATTTTTGCTAACGCCAAACATTCTCTTTCAAATCCAGATCCCGTGGTCATATTCTTCCGTGGACAGGCATAGTAATTACTGAAATGTAATTAAAAGGAGCTAATAAATTGATACGTATATTCGGGTTATCCATCCTCATGCTAATCTGTATCTATCTTGTTTATGCCTATCCTCAAATCGCACAAAAAAATACTGATTTGGAGACGAATACCACTTTACAGGAAGACCTAGAATCCAATCAAGATATTTTAGAAACCATCATCCCTGAGTTGGAATACCTGCACGAAGAAACGCTTGACAAAGTGGTCGACGGTTACCTTGTTGAGACCTACAGAGAGTATGAATTTTACAGAGACAAGGCCGGGAATATTATTAAACAAGTCCCTACATCAAACTATGAGTACATTAGATACAAGGACTATTAATTTTAGGCAGAGGCCATTCTTTTACAAAAAAGGGAATTGTCCAGCTTCAGCGCTTTCACTGCGAATTATTAATTGCTTATTGAAAACCTCCGTTCAAAATTTTGACTCCATTCGGATCCTCTGCCTGTTTAACCGGGAAATTGTTCATGATGGCTTCCCTGATGGTTACGGTATTGCCGATTATCGTATGTAATTGTTTCACAGGCTTGCTGAACAAATAAAGAATATCCTCTGCCAAGCCTTCTTTTTTCGTTTCCATTGTTATTTCTTCCATTTTATCTTCCATTGAATCTACCAAATATTCGTGTGTCTGTAGCTCTATTCGAAAATCATATGGTGTGGAGATAAAAATCCTTCGCTCGCCACGATCTACTTTCCAGTCCCTTTTTTCTGCATTTTTACAAATGATTTCTTGTTCCTTATCCGGTACGAGAAAGCCAATATGGTCAAAAATGATAATGAAAAAGCAAAAGTACCACCTCTTAATATTTTCTAAACCTCAGTCACCAAGATTGCTTCACCACCCAGTATATGCCGGTTGCCCATAATAAGATAATAATCACTCCTGCCAGCCAATTCTTCTTTTTCACGTTATCGGTTGCGGCTACTTTTTCACGTGATTCCTGGATGATATGGTCAGGAAGGAGTTTTAACAAAATCGTAATTCCAAACGGAATTAGGATGAGATCATCCAGATAACCAAGGATCGGAATAAAATCGGGAATTAGGTCAATAGGACTGAAAGCATAGGCGACAACAATCCAAGCGAAAACCTTCATGTAAAAAGGCGTATCAGGATGCTTGTATGCTTCGGCGATCACAAAAATATCTTCTTTCCATTTTTTCATCCGCATTTTGAATTGTTCCATCGTCTTCCCCATTGTTACCCTTCTTTCATTCAAATAGAGATAAAGTTTAGAAAACTGAAAATTATCAGTTTACAAATAGAACAACCGTTCCATATAATAGGGATAGGATCACGAAAATCAAAAGGATCAGGGGTGGTAAATTTATGAGTAAAATCGCTGAATCACAAAGATCTTTTATTTACCTGGAACTGGACGAGCATTATCTTAAATCAAGCCTCTTAGAACCTGAAAAACAGTCGATCTACCAGGAATTTAAATTCTTCCTCGATCAGGTGAATGACACTTCCCGCTTAACTGAAATCACTGATGCTATATTCGAACTCGGTGCAGACGAGGAAGACTTATTCGCGAACCTATTGACCTTAAAAAACAATCTATTAGACAAGCAGTTGCTAACCAAATCTTGACAATCAGAAATGGAAAGGCTCAGAGTTTGTCTCTCTGAGCTTCCTTATGCATCTACGCTTCACAACCAATCTTTTTTTAATAATTCCCTTTAATCACCAATAATCTTCATATCTTTTAGAGGGTAAAAAACAACCTTTGTCTTTCCAACAATTTTATCAATTGGGACAGCACCAATGTGACGGCTGTCTTTACTATTCCTTCTGTTGTCGCCCATCACAAAAATATGCCCTTCTGGTACTACTTTTGCTCCTACAGCTGTCTCTTCCAAGGTAAAAGATCCAGTCAGTGGTCCATCCAGCAATTGCTTTTTCTTTTCATCCAAATACGGCTCCTCATATGGCTTTCCGTTGATGTAAAGGACATCGTTTTTATATTCTACACGGTCTCCCGGCAATCCGATCACCCTTTTTATGTAATCCTTTTGTTCGGTTGCGTGGAACACGACAATATCAAATCGCTTTGGTTCGCCGACCTTGGTAACGAACATTCTCTCTTCGTTGTGCAAAGTAGGTTCCATTGAAGCACCCTTTACTTCAATTGGAGTAAAGAGAAAAGCACGTATAACAAAAACTAATAAAATTGCGATAAGGAAAGCCTTAGTCCATTCCCATAGTTCATTTCGTTTTTTTACCACAGAACTTGCACCCTTTCATGTTGTCAGGCATGATTTCTTCTCATTATAACAAGGATCATGAAAAAAAGAGGCCAAAGCCCCTTTTTTAATGAAAAATTTATTTTTTCACATACTGCATAAGCGTATCCGGGTCAAACCCAAGTACCCAGTGGCCATTCACTTTCGTTTGCGGTACACCCATTTGGCCCGTTTCTTCCACTAACTTTTGTGCAGCTTGTTGATCGTATTGTACATTTACTTCTTTGTAGGTTAATCCTTGACCCTCAAGGAATTGTTTCATCATTGTGCAGTAAGGTCAAGTGTTTGTTGTGTAAACTGTAATATCATTCATTTTAAATGCCTCCTTAAATTTTTATTTCCTTCTATTTATGGATTATCCCAGTAATGATAAATTTTTTCAAAATAAATGCTCCGGGATATGATTATTTTTCCCTATTTTATTTTTAAAAAACAGAATGAGTAGCGATTGTGAAAAAAAGTGCGTACATCCAATGTGGATGTACGCACTTTTTTAAAGATTTTATGCTTTTCCTTTGTCCTCAGCTTTTTGTCCTGGAGCAAACCAGCCGATCAGGGCGATTGCTACTAATACACTATAAAAAATGGTTGTCCACAATGTACTATGCGGGAAATCGTGATCCAAAATGGCGATTTTTTCATGAGAAAGCGTAATAACAGCCAATTTCACACCTACCCAGGCAACAATCGTATAAGCAGTTGTTTCCAATGCAGGACGCTCGTCAAGCAGTTTCACAAACCAAGTAGCCGCAAACTTGATGAGAATTAGACCAGAAACTCCCCCAAGGAGAACAACCAGGAATTTCCCGCCATCCATACCACCAAAATTTCCAAGCGGGGAGTCCGGAAGGCCAAGAGCAAGCGCGACTGCAGCAAGAATAGAGTCAATTGCAAATGCCAGGTCAGCAACACCGATTTTAGTAACTGTCGGCCAAAATCCCAAACCTTTTGCTTCCTTTTCATCCTCTTTATGTATATCTTCATTTTTCGTGCCAAATTTAGCCTGAATGACATGTTTTAACCCCAAATATAGTAAGTACGCGGCTCCAATAGCCTGCACCTGCCAGACGTTTGCAATGTAAGAAATTGCAAAAAGGGCCCCGAATCGGAAGAAGAACGCCATGATAATACCATAACTGATCGCCTTTTTCTTTTGATTATCAGGTAAATGTTTTGCAATGATTGCCAATACTAAAGCATTGTCGGCCGATAATAAACCTTCCAGACCAATCAATATCAATAATGCCCAGGCATATTCAAGCCAAAGTGATTCCATCAACCTCTCTCCTTTATCTCTGGCCCCGGCTATTCTCGTAAATCACCCTCTGTTTATACGCAAGTTTAGCGTGTTTAGGTGGAAACCATATTTATCGAAAAATAACTTAGGAGCATCTTTTGTTGTTTCCATTAGAATGACCCATTAATCAGGAAGCAATCCGCCGAATATATGGAAGTATTCTTCGTTTACCTATATCCACATCAACTATATAACTCTATATCCATTCGGGAAATAATTCAACAAATATCTCTTATTTTGGCAAAAAAATTCTCTGTAAAAATATGTAACAGGTTGCTACCATGATTATCGTATTAGCACCGGTAAGAAAAGAAAAAAACTGCTTCGCGGCAGCTTTTTATTCATTCTTATGCGCTTTTTTGTCTTCTCTGAGTTCCTTTTTGATTTCATCGGTGATTCCGCTAGTCGCATTCTTAAATTCCCTCATGGATTTTCCGACTGCCCGTCCAACTTCCGGAAGCTTGTTTGGCCCAAAAATTATCAGTGCAATCACAAGGATGAGAATTAATCCGGGAAACCCTATATTTGAAAGCATTCTATCTCTCCTAATGAAAAAAGTTACTTTTATTATAACGGATAACAATCATCTTTTGCACCCTTTTTCATGAATGAAACTTTTGCTTGGAAAATCGTTACTGATACTTTCCTAGTGGAACAGTATTTATGTTTGCAGGCGGCTTAGCTTTTATCTGCTTTAAAGTAGCGACAATCAGAAAGCTGACGATGACCAATAAGAGCCACGAACTCACTTTTCCAAGGTGTACCAGCGTCCATGCCTCCTTTTGATTTGGGTATTGCCAGGCACCGAAAAAAGTCGCGATATTTTCGGCGATCCAGATGAAAAATCCGATGAGAACAAAAGATAAAACGATTGGCATACGATAGGTAGTTCCGCCAACTTCATATGTGACCCGAGAGCTCCAAAAAACGATCACCACGAAATCGGATAACCACCAACGGATATCCAGCCAAAAGTGATGCGAGAAAAAGTTCAAGTAGATGGTTGCTGCCAATATCATAACAGGAAAGATGCACGAAAGTGCCTGTTCCCAGCCAAAACGAATGCATGATTGGTCTCATGGTTAAAGTCCCCCACCTCAGTTTTTCCTATCTTCGTCACTTTGATATTCCAATAGGTCACCCGGCTGGCATTCTAAAGCTTTGCAAATGGCATCTAAGGTTGAAACCCTGATTGCTTTTGCTTTTCCATTTTATGATAAGAATCTTCTTCTAAAATTTTCCGGTGGAAGCATGCAGCGTTCCTTCTGGCCGAACCATTTGAGTCTATTTTTAGCAATGAAATCATATCCAATATTCCTTATGGGAGCAGGTATAAGGATGAAACCATAAAGCAGCCACCAAGGACTTTTTAGTTGGCGGCTGATTCTGAGAGCAGCCTCTGACTTATAAAATACTCTTCCATCTTCTATTACTATCATGCTATCGACATCTTCAGGAACATGGTATTTCTTCAAAAGCTTCTGTCCCGCATCGCTTTGAAGCGAGGCAAAGAAGAATCTCTCTTTTTTATCCCGTTTGAGAATAAATTGAACACTGGCATCACAAAAATTGCAAACTCCATCAAATAATATAACAGGCTCCACAGACTAGCCCACCTCCACGACTTACTGCCATATACCCCTTTTGGATGTTCAAACCGGAAAACCAAGCAAAAATTCATTTACCCGCTGTGCTGCCTCTTCCAGTTTTTCGGACGGCTGTACCATGGCAATTCTGACATAGCCTTCTCCCTGTAGTCCAAAAGCATCCCCAGGGACAACGACGATCCCTTCATCCTCTATCAACTTGAAGGCAAACTCGCGAGACTTCCATCCTGCTGGGATTTTAGCCCAAACAAACATCGTTGCCGGTGATTTTTCCACCTGCCACCCGCTCGTTTGGAAACCTGTCACGAGAACATCTCGCCTTGCCTGATACCGCTTCAGCTGATCTTCAAGAAACGAAAAGTCAGACGTCAATGCAGCTATTGCAGCTTTTTGAATCGGATAAAATACGCCATAATCGATATGGGATTTAAACGACGCAAGCAGGCGGATAACCTCTGAATTTCCTGCCGCATAGCCAATGCGGCAGCCAGCCATATTAAAGGTTTTGGACAAAGAGTTAAACTCAATGCCCACCTCTTTCGCCCCCGGAACAGACAGAAAACTGATTTGTGGGTTTCCATCATAAATCAATTCAGAATACGCGAAGTCATGCACAACTAGAATATTATGTACATTCGCAAATGCAACGACCTCTTCAAAAAAGCTACTGTCAGCCAGTGCAGTAACAGGATTTCCTGGGTAGCTTAAAATCATCATTTTTGTTTTTCGCAGTACTTCTTCAGGAATCTCATTCAGCTTTGGCAGAAAACTATTTTCCGCCAACAGTGGCATAGGATAAATCTCTCCGCCCGCAATAGTAACGCTTGCTTCATAGATTGGATACCCTGGATCAGGTACCAAAACATAGTCCCCCGGATCAACAATTACAGTTGCTAGATGTGCTAGCCCATCCTGTGACCCCATTAACTGCAGCACTTCAGTGTTGTCATCCAGCTCGACCGAATAACGTTGTCTGTAAAAATAGGAAACTGCTTCATTGAACTCAGCAATCCCCTTTAAAGTATATCCATACTTGCTGGAATCCATTGAATATTTCGCCAATGTTTCCATCACAAATGCCGGTGGCTGAAAATCCGGACTTCCGATACTAAGGTCAATGACATCTTTGCCATGCATCAAGGCCGCCTGCTTCCGGTCTACAACTTCCTGAAAAATGCTGGAAGTCATTTTTCTGATCTTTTCTGAGCCGTACGTGGTCATGGAGATTCCTCTTCTCATTTTATATACTGTTCAAAATTTTTGAAATATAAATTTAATTATAACAGGATCGCATTTTTCGTTCTAGTACCAATTTCAAACATTTTACGGCAAGCTTATTTCCTTTCTCTTTGCGAAATTCCAGTTCACTAGAAAAATCCCTGTAAAGATGAACGCTCCGCCTGCGTACACATACCATTCGACAACTTCTCCCATCATCCAGCCTGAAAGCACTCCAAAAAATGGAGCAAGGAAGAGAAAGGCGCTTGTTTTTCCTGGATCCCCTTGATTGAGGAGGTAAAACCAGATTGCAAACTGAACAATCGATGCCATGATTGCAAGCCATAAAATAATTGATACGGATGCCATATTGATCGTAAGACGTGGATTTTCCATCGTTAAGCTCATCACTAACAAAATGAGTCCGCCAAAGAGCATTTGATATGCGGTCAACACCCAGACATTAAAGAGACTTCCCCATTTTTTGATCAAGATCGTCCCTATCGACCAGGACACAGCAGCTCCCAGCCCCAGAAGGGTTCCAGTTGTCAGCTGTAAGTGAAATCCAAGTGTGATGAACACACCAAGGAATCCGACGCCGGCACCAATCCATTGCAGCAACCTGTACCGAATCCGAAGGAATACCGTTCCCATTAACACAACAAGCAACGGATTCGTGAATGTTAATATCGAGGATTCTCCCGCTGTAATCGTTCGTAAACTGAGGAAAATCGCTCCCATTACGCCGGCGGTTTGCATCAATCCAATTGTAAAAACCCTTCCCCAATCTGAAATATTTGCAGGCAATGGTTTTTTCCTGACGATAATTGCCATAAGGACTCCCGCAATTGTGAACCTTAAACCCACCAATAGTAAGGGAGATACATATGTCAACCCTATTTTTCCTACCGTAAAAGAAGACCCCATTAGAAAAGTTGTCACCATAATAAGCACGCTGAATAAAACCGGATGAATTCTTTTTTCAGGCAAATAGATCCCTCCTACCCTTTCTACTATATTCTTTCTTCATAAAGCAATTTCCTGCAAGTTGAAAGGCCGTGGAACTGTAACAGCCATCCCCCTGAAAAAATCCTAATGGAGTCCCCCTTTACGGCAGGGCTAGCGGATAGTTTTAAAATACAGAAAATCCTGCGACTACCATAATCGCAGGATTTTCTATGAAATTTACAACTGCAACCGTTTTCTCATTCTCTCCATGTTTTTTTTAATGACTGAATCGGTTTTAATAGATATCCTGCCTAATAAAGACGGCAAACGAAACAACCAAAGCTGCTAATCCCCAAACGGCGAGCACGATCAGCGAAAAACCTAATGTCATTCCTTCAATTGGTGGCGCTTGGCCGGACAGGTATCCTGTCAGATTCAAATTGATCATGAATAGATATTTTGCTGATTCCCAGGAGGCGACCATACTGCTTAAAATCGCTCCAGAAATTAACGCGGCGAGCATGACGCCCATTCCCGCTGGTGTGTTGCGGATCAGAACGGAAAGCATAAAGGTGATTGTACCGACAATCAACGCCACAAACCATACAAGACTGAATTCCATTAACAAATATTGCCACTGCGGGATCATTTGTACTGCATTGGTGTTCAGTTCGTTCCCTGCGACACTGAATCCGGTAATAACGGGAGCTGACCAACCTAGATAGCCAAAAACGAACCCTGAAATCAAATAGGAAAGCACTCCAAACAATATGACGATAATGGAAACGGACAAAATCAATGCAAGGTATTTGCTCATTAGAATCTTCCAACGCTTTACCGGCCTTGTTAGCAAAAGTTTTACCGTGCCTGCTGTGCGTTCAGCAGAAACGATATCAGCTGCCACGACCATGATCATCAATGGCAGCAGCAGATTGATCGAATGCTCTGCGAACATCCTTGCAAAGCTAGGAGCACCTGGCTCCATCGGATTGACATTGTTATCAAGGTAATATTGTTGCTGCTGAATTGTCAGTTGGAGCTCGCTTTTCCATTCATCTGAAATCCCGCTGCTAGTTAGCCTATTTTGCATATCGATAATTTGCTGCTGCACAGTTGTCCGCCAATCCACATCTCCGAAGCGCTCTAGCCTTCTTTCCAAATCACGATACTGAGAATAGGTAAAAAGGGCAACAAGCACGGCGATGATTCCCGCCACAATAAGAATTCTTTTTTTGCGGACGATTTTCAGCATTTCATTCCTTACCAGGCTAATCAATCGATTCACCTCCAGTCAACTCTAGGAATAAGTCTTCAAGCGCAGGCGATTTCCTATTCATTTCGTTCACGTGAATCCCTTTTTCCACTAACATCTGATTCCAATTTGCTGATTGAATTTCAAGATATGGGGTGATGATTGTCCCATCCGGACCGTCTATAACATCTGTAACACTGCTTAAAATCTCTTTAGCAGCTTCTCTTGGTTCCACTTGCCAGATAACTTTTTCCTGCATGGCCAAAAGGTTTTCCACATAATCAACCTTAATCACGGAGCCCTTTGAAATAATGGCGACACGATCACACATCAGCTGGATTTCACTCAATAAGTGGCTCGAAACTAGAACGGTCAGCCCATCCTCTTCTGCCAGATAACGGATAAAATTCCGCATTTCCCTTATTCCCATCGGATCTAGCCCGTTAGTGGGTTCATCCAGTATCAGCACCTTTGGCTTGCCAAGCAAAGCCTGTGCAATTCCTAAACGCTGCCTCATCCCAAGGGAATAGGTTTTTACAGGATCCTGAATCCGCTCCTCAAGGCGGACAAGTTTAACGACGTAATTCATATGAGAACGGTCCACTTCAGGGAGCATTCTGGCAAAATGTTCAAGATTTTCCCAACCAGTCAAATAAGAATACAGTTCGGGATTTTCTACAATACAGCCCATTTGCGCCATCGCTTTTGTAAAATTATTTCTGAGATTATAACCGCCAATTTCAATTGACCCTGCACTTGGTTTGATCAAACCGACAAGCATACGAATGGTCGTTGTCTTTCCTGCTCCATTTGGTCCAAGGAATCCAAAGACCTCTCCTTTTTTTAAATCAAAGTCGATTCCCCTAATGATCTCTTTTTTGCCGATCGACTTTCTCAGCCCTTTTACAGACAGTGTAATCTCACTCATCTTTCTCTCCCCCCTTACCATGTAATCAAAGATGATACCCGCTCCGCAATGAGCTTGTACCCCTCTGCGTTAGGATGGAAATTATCTGTGTACAAATAGTCCTTTACACTCAGCTGAAACAAATCAAATGTCGGTACATAGACAGCCTTCTCCTTCTGATCCAGCAGAGCGTTCGTATCGTAATTCCAGTCGCGAACAATCTTGGTGGTAAGCTCGGAGTCATTTAAATCAATAAATGGATTATATAAGCCAATATGAAAAATGATCGCTAATTCATTTAAGGTCCTAACTTCCTTTAAAATCGAGTCAAGATTTTTAAGATATCCGGCCTTTGCCTGGGCGATCTTCTTTTCATCCAAATCCATTGTTTCACCGCTCTGGAATAAATCATTGCCACCAATCGTAATCAGGATATAATCTGCACTTTGAATTTTTCGCTGAATTTCCACCTGGCGCAACTGTTCTAATAGTTGAATCGAACGATACCCATTGACTCCATAGTTATGTATCGTGATTTTCTCTTTTGATTTATCTCCAAGTTCATCCACTAGATAGCCAATATATCCTTTGCCCGTGTCATCCCCCATCCCCCGCGTCAGGGAATCTCCGAGGGCAACAATTACCTTGGACCCTTGATCATTCGTTGTTTTATCCTCAACCGGTTTTGCCTGTTCCATTGCACTTGGTGTCCCATTGTTCAAAAATTGATTTTGAATAGTCCATCCGAACCCAACCAGCATCAGACCTAATGAAAGTATCGAAAGAAACAGTGTGAATCCAACAGAATACTTCTTCACCTAACCACCCCTCGTTCCACTAATTGGTAAGCTTTAATTGTATAATAATTTCTTCGATATGAAAAATAATAAAATTGAGAATGCTTTTTTCTAACGAAAAAAAGCGCACAGCTTTTATGCTGTACGCGCTTTTTACATGGTAAATGCATGATTCCCAATCTTTTTAACGACCTTACGGGAAAAAATCCACTTGCTTGTCGCTGTTTCTGGGTTATAGAAATATAAGCAGTCGTTTTTATCCTTATTTTTCAGTGCATCTTTGACTGCTTTCATTGCTTCTTCGTTTGCAGGCTTCTGAATTTCGCCATTTTTGACCGGTTGAAATGCGTTTTTCTGATAGATCACTTCTTTTATGGTATCAGGAAACTGTTCATTTTCCACTCGGTTCAGAACCACAGTTGCCACAGCCACCTTTCCTTCATATGGCTCACCTTTCGCCTCTGCTTCGACAAGGCGAGCCAAAAGCTTCTCCTCTTCTTCCTTGATAAAACGTTTATCTGTGGCCGAAAACTCCTTGACGTCAACATCCACCTTTTTTATCTTCAAGGTTTTTGCCTGATTATTTTTTTCTGTTTCCGCATAAACGGTATAGGAACCTATTAGTAATGTTAGAAAGGAAATGAAAATTAAAAATCTCTTCATTATAAACCTCCTCGTATGATGATTCAGACTGAACAGGTCTCATGAAAGAATAACAGGTTTACAATGATCACACACTAGTGAATCAATGGGTGAATCTTTAACATTTCCCAAGAAGGGCAAAAAATGTTATGACGATTACATGATTTCATTATATTTTTAAGATAAATTCTTCACTCAAATTTCTAAGCGTATGAAGTCTCGCTGTCAGAATAAACAAGTCCGAGTAATGGTATTCTACATAATCATGAATAATCATGAAGCCCTTCCAAAATCTGTTCACCAGCAACAACGTATATTTTTCATCCCACTCAAACCGATTGATCCTCAGTATTTCCTCAGCCAGCGAACGGAATTTATGCTCCTCCATCCACAGCTTAACCTGGTAGAGCTTATTTTGATCTAAAATCAAACCAGATTTATTGGTAGCAAGTTTCTGTACAAATTCAGTAAAATCCTTCATATTTACTGCCAATAGGATTGCTTTTTGCATGGCAAATTTCAAAAAACCACCCCCATCATTTAGAATAAAATATGTCATCAACGGAAATGTTAGACATTTTAATTTGGCGGTGTGTATAAACAGTCACAGCAGTAAGCAGAAAAAACCGCTCCAGCATACCCGGGGCGGTTAGTCTATATACTCTTTCATCTTTCTCACCAACTCAACTGGGTCTTCGGCTTGTACTAGTTCGCCGTTCACGATAGCATAAGGAGACATGCGGCATTCTTTGCACTTGCTCTGGCATTCATATTCCTTATATTGAACGTTTGTACGGTTTAAAAATTCATTGTACACGGCATAATTCTCTTCGCGCAAAAACTGTTCCAAATTCCGTTGGCAGAACTCTATTTTCACTTTTTTTTGCTTAGGAAAAAGCTTCTTAAGCACACTCACTTTCTAATACTTCCTTTTTTTATTAAAAAAGACTTCTGTAAAAAACGATCCAAAATAATATTGCCAAAAGGAATAAATGCCGCAGCAAATGCACTTCCTATCCAAACAAACGACCATCTTACCTTAACGGTAGTATAAATGATCATAGTTACATATAGAATAAAAAGCAATCCATGAAGCGAACCAACAAGACGTACAGCCTGAGGAAAACCAGCCCAATATTTTAACGGCATCGCGAGGAAAACAAGCACCAGCAATGAGCCACCCTCAATCAAACCCATCAAACGAAAACGATTAATAACTGTTTCCTTCAAATTCAACACCTGCTTTCTTCCTTCAAAATTATAACATCATTGCATTATTTCCTAAACTTTTTTGTTTTTTCAAAAGGAATCATATAGTTCCTAACAGACTCCAAAAAAAGAAAAGCTGTCCCAATCGGGACAGCTTTTCTTACGTTTTTTTACAATTCTTTTGCTAGAGAAGGTTTTTTCATATCGACACTTTCAAATGCTGCTCCGATCTTTTCTTCAGCTTGTGCGAATTTCTCATTTGCTGGATCCAGCGCTGGAGTATCCTTCTTGAGTTCTTCTGCTTTCATATTGTATGATTCTGCCAGGTCCTTAAGGGCAGCTTCAAGATCTGCTTTTTGATCCTTCAATTCAGCTGGAACTTCCAAACCTTGCAAATCACTTTCAACAGCAGCTGCAGATGTACTTGCCGCTACCTTCTCATCAGGTGTTGGCTCTTCTGCTCCCTCATATGCATTCAAATCAGCATCTGCCTGATTGATTGTGTTGACAATGCTCATGTAGAATCTGAATAAAGTACTCTTAGGGTTTTCTGCCGGTTTTTCGGCTTTTTCTGTTGCTGTATTTCCTGGTTGCACCTCTTTGTCCGCCGAACAAGCTGCCAATCCAAGTGCAAAGGCAATTGCAGCTAGGAAAATCCAAAACTTTTTCATTTCACTACTCCCCTTCATTCTATATATACGCGGTTTTGAATTGAAATTCACACAGCTTTTTTATTATAAAGGGATTATTTAACAAAAATCAATCTTTTTATATAATTTTTTAAACTATTTCCGAAAGAAGTCTCTCATCCTCAAGGAATGGGAAGGGCTAAAGCCCAATGAGTAGGTGGGAGATGAATTTCGGTTGGCTTTAGCCAAAGGTTTGGGTATAATCAGTCTTAGATAGAATAAAGGATTGATTTATCAATGAAATTAGACAGTAATAATCATTCAGTATTCTTGATGTAATATCATCTTGTACTAGTTGTAAAATACCGCAGACAAGTGTTCGACAGTGAAATATCTGATTTCGCAAAAGATAAGTTCACTGAAATCGGAAGTAAGTACAATATTTCTTTAGTGGAATCATGATAAAGACCCTATTCACATCTTATTCAAAGTACATCCAAACTCTTAATGATCAAAGTTCATCAATGTTTATAAGAGTGCAAGTTCTCGATTGATAAAGAGAGATTTGTCGCATATCAGAAAAAAACTATGGAAAGAAATGTTCTGGTCAAGAAGTTTCTGCCTGCTTACAACAGACGGTGCTCCAATTGATACCATCAAAAAATAGATCGAAAATCAAGGTCAAAAGTGAGGCGAATGGATATGACCAAACAAAACAAAGCGTTCAAATTTCGATTGTTGCCAAACAAAGAACAGGAAGTGTTATTAGCTAAAACATTCGGCTGTGTTCGTTTTGTCTATAACAAGATGTTAGCTGAACGCAAGGAAACCTATGAGAAGTTCAAAGACGATAAAGAAGCACTTAAAAAGCAAAAGTTTCCGACTCCTGCCAAATACAAAGATGAATTTCCATTTCTAAAAGAAGTGGATTCGCTAGCTTTAGCGAACGCACAAATCAATTTGCAGACTGCCTATAAGAATTTCTTTGAAGGAAATGCAGAATTTCCAAAGTTCAAGAACCGTAAAGCGAAACAATCCTACACAACTAACTTAGTAAATGGAAACATCGAATGGAAAGACGGTCATATCAAACTACCAAAACTAAAACTTGTAAAAATCAAATAGCACAGGGAAATCCCTTCTGACTATAAATGGAAATCTTGCACGATTTCTAAAACAAAATCAGGTAAATACTATCTTTCGATTTTGACAGAATACGAGAAAGAAATTAAACCAGTGTCGATTCAGAAAGTTGTTGGACTAGATTTTGCTATGAATGGTCTATATGTGGAAAGTGAACAGGGTAAGAAAGCCAATTACCCACGTTTCTATCGACA